>NZ_CP026530.1:147500-447500 GCF_004006315.1 Nautilia sp. PV-1 | reverse complement strand
ATTCATCCTCCTTTGATTATCAATGAAGATGCTTCTTTGCTTAATTCAGATATAAGATACAACTGGATGAATTACGCGGCCTGTATTTTTGCCAACAAAATATACAACAAACAAAATTCAGAAGACCAGTTTTATATGAACGACTTTAACATATATATATTTAACAATCAGATAAACTATAAAACAAAACTTTACAGAATAATAGACGGAGCTTTTAAACAGGTTGAATAATTTATGTTGTGAAAAACATAAAAAAACAATTATCCTCTTCACAACTTCTCCTCTTCACAACTTAACCACTTTTTTTATGATATAATTCCGCTTAAAAAAGGACACTAATGGCAACTTACGTTATAGGGTTCCCAAGAATCGGTGAGCAAAGAGAACTTAAAAAGGCACTAGAGGCATATTGGGCTGGCAAAATTTCTGCACAGGAACTTCAAAAAACTGCAAGCGAACTTAGAAAAAGACACTGGACTTATCAAAAAAACGCGGGTATCGATCTGATAAGTATTAACGATTTCAGTTTTTATGACAATATGATTGATGCAATGACAATGCTAAACGCTATTCCTGAAAGATACAACGATGTTAAAAACTGTATGGACAAAAACTTTGCGGTAGCAAGAGGCGATGCAAATCACAAAGCAATGGAAATGACTAAATGGTTCAATACAAACTACCATTACATCGTTCCTGAACTTGACGTTAATATGGATTTCAAAGCAAGTATCGAAAAAATCAAAATCGAATACAATGAAGCAAAAGAATTAGGTATTAACGTAAAAGTCAACTTCGTAGGACCAATTACATTCGTAAAACTTTCTAAAATCGTTAACGGCAGCGAAGATGAAATAATTGAAAAACTGCTTCCTGTTTACGAAGATTTAATCGCTCAAATCAAATCACTTGACGAAAACATCACTATCCAGTTTGACGAGCCTTATTTCGTAACCAACCCTAGCGAAAAAGACCTTCAGACACTTAAAAAAGTTTACGACAAATTAGGAAGCCTTGCCAATATTTTCGTAGCTACTTATTTCGAACATTCAAACGAAGCAAACGAAGTGCTTGCGACTACTCCTATTAAAGGTATGTTTTTAGATTTCGTTGCAGGAAATGAAAACAGCATCAAAGCACTTGCTGATGCAGGTAAAATCGTAGGTATAGGTATCGTTAACGGAAGAAACGTATGGGTTAACGACATCGAAAAATCTGTTGAATTCCTAAAAGGCATCGCTGAAACATACGACGCTGACAAAATTATGGTAGGAAGCAGCTGTAGTTTACTTCACGTACCTTACACTCTTAAATACGAAACAAAAATGGATGAAGATATTAAATCTTGGATTTCATACGCACTTGAAAAACTTGACGAAATCAGAGTAATAGACAAACTTTTCAGAAATGAAGAGCTTAGCGAATACGAAAAAGAAGTTCTTGAAGGCAACAAAATCGCAATCGCTACAAGAAAAACAAGCGACAAAATCCACGATCCTGTAGTTAAAGATAGAGTTTCTAACCTTACTGACAAAGACAAACACAGAAGCGTTCCGTTTGAAGAAAGAATCAAACTTCAGCATGAAAACCTAAAATACCCTATCCTTCCGACAACAACAATCGGAAGCTTCCCACAGACACCTGAACTAAGAAAACTAAGAAGAGACTATAAAAACGGTGTAATTAGCGAAGAAGAATACAAAACTCAAATCAAAGCAATGATTAAAGACCTTGTTGAATATCAAGAAGCAATCGACATCGACGTACTTGTTCACGGTGAGTTTGAAAGAAACGACATGGTTGAATACTTCGGTGAGCAGCTTAAAGGTGTTGCATTCTCACAAAACGGATGGGTTCAGTCATATGGTAGTAGATGTGTTAAACCACCTCTAATTTTCGGAGACGTTTCTAGACCAAAAGATATGACAGTTGAATGGACTGTATACGCTCAAAGCCTTACAGACAGACCGATGAAAGGTATGCTGACAGGTCCTGTTACAATGCTTAACTGGTCATTTGTTAGAGACGATCAGCCAAAAAGAACAACTGCATATCAAATGGCTATAGCAATCAGAGACGAAGTTGAAGCTCTTGAAGCCGCAGGAATAAAAGTTATCCAGGTTGACGAAGCTGCACTTAGAGAAGGTTATCCTCTTAGAGCTGAAAAAAGAGCTGAATATGAAGACTGGGCTATTACAAGCTTTAGAATTACAACTTCAAGCGTAAAACCTGAAACTCAGATCCACACTCACATGTGTTATTCTGAATTCAGCGACATTATGGACGCTATTGAAGATATGGACGCGGACGTTATCTCAATCGAAAACGCAAGAAGCGATAACAGCCTTCTTAAAATCTTTAAAGAAAGAGGATATAAAGGTGAAATCGGACCTGGTGTTTACGATATCCACAGCCCAAGAATCCCAAGTACTGAAGAGATGGTAGAACAGATCGAAGCTATTCTTGAAGTGTTACCTGCCCAAAAAGTATGGGTTAACCCTGACTGCGGTCTTAAAACAAGAAAATGGGAAGAAGTTAAACCAAGCTTAGAAAACATGGTAAAAGCTGCAAAAGAAGTAAGAGCTAAACTCAAATAATGAAAAAGCTCCTGCTTTTTTTACCCCTTTTTGCTTTTTCTTTTTATTATCCTCTGAATTTCAAATTCCAATTTATACATAACTGCATGCAGACATCCTCCCTGCCTAATAAATATCAATACTGCGAATGTGTTTATAATAAAATAACAAACCGTTTTACTTATCAGTTTTTTTCATACAACACTGCATCTCCGGAAGTATTGAATTTTATAAGAAAAGCCTCTAAAGAATGCCTCATAAAAATGAAAAGTGTAAAATGAAAAATTTAAAATGATTTATTTAGCTGTAATTTTTCACTTCTAACTTTTCCCTTAACAACTTATCCACTTATCAACTTAACAACTCATTTTATGCTATACTTCTAATTAAAAATTCTCAAGGAGATTTTATTATGAGAGAATATCTTTTTTCAAGTGAATCTGTAACTGAAGGCCACCCGGATAAAATGGCAGACCAGATCAGTGATGCAATATTAGACTATATTATAGAAAGAGACAAAAATGCAAAAGTAGCCTGTGAAACGCTTCTTAGCAACGGTTTTTGTGTTATAGCGGGAGAGCTTAAAACAATAACTTACGCTCCAATGCAGGAAATCGCAAGAGAGGTGGTAAGAGAGATAGGATATACCGATGCAAGATACGGTTTTGATTACAGAACTGCGGGAGTTCTTAACGGAATCGGAGAACAAAGTCCTGATATCAGACAGGGGGTTGAAAGAGGAGAAGAAATAGGAGCCGGCGACCAGGGAATGATGTTCGGTTATGCTTGTACTGAAACACCTGAACTTATGCCGCTTCCGATTATGCTTGCACATAAACTCACAAAAAGACTCTCAGTTGCCAGAAAAGAAGCTATTATTCCATGGCTGAGACCTGACGGAAAAGCACAGGTAAGCGTAAAATACGTCGACGGCAAACCTGTAAGCGTAGAAAAAATTGTAGTTTCCACTCAACACGAAGAGGATATTAACTATTCTGAAATAAAAGAAGCGGTAATAGAAGAGGTAATAAAAAAAATAATCCCGGCTAATATGTTAAGCAAAAACGTAGAATATTTCATTAACCCTACAGGTAAATTCGTAATAGGCGGACCTCAGGGAGACGCCGGACTTACAGGGAGAAAAATCATAGTTGATACATACGGAGGAGCGGCACCTCACGGCGGAGGGGCATTCAGCGGAAAAGACCCTACTAAAGTTGACAGAAGCGGAGCTTACGCAGCTAGATGGGTGGCCAAAAACCTAGTAGCGGCAGGAGCAGCAGAAAAAATAACAGTGCAAATCGCATATGCAATCGGTGTGGTAGAACCCGTAAGTATTTATGTAGACTCTCACGGTACTGCGAAAGTGGATGAAAGAAAAATAGAAGACGCGGTAAGAAAGATATTCAACCTTACACCAAAAGGAATTATAGATTCACTTGATCTGTTAAGACCTATTTACAGAAAAACTGCTGCTTACGGACATTTCGGAAGAGAAGAATTTTCTTGGGAACAGCTGAATAAAGTTGAAGAAATTAAAGATTTTTTAGGACTTAAATAGAAATTTAAAGTTATTAAGTTTTGAAGTTTTTAATGTTGTTTAAGTTTATGTATTTTAACCTTTAATAACTTCAATAACTTTAATAACTTTCTTTCATTTTTAACTTTTTATTATTAACTTTTCAATTCTTAATTATGGTAAAATACGACTATGATAGTTTACGGAAAAAGAGTAGTAGAATATATAATTCAAAAACACGGCGATATTGTTAAAGAACTTTTAATAGCAAAAAAACTTGATAAAAAAGAATTAAACAGACTGAAGAAATTTAAAATAAATTTTATTGATAATAAAACTGCACAAAAAATAAGCAGAAACGGAAATCATCAGGGTTATTTTGCAAAGATAGACTTCACTCCGCAGGAATGGGAAATAAGCGGTAAAAAAATTGTCGTTTTAGACGGTGTAACGGATATGGGAAATATAGGGGCAATTACAAGAACTTCTTATGCACTGGGAATTGATCTGCTGATAATTACAGGAATTAAAGATCTTAAATGGCCTCAGATTATAAGAATGAGCGCCGGAGCCGCACTTGATATGAAAATCATCTCTTATCAAAACATACTTGAGCTTATTAATATTTTAAAAACCAAAGGATATACGCTTATTGGGGCCGATATGAACGGAGAATGTAAAGTAAAAGCAGAAAAATCAGCCCTGATTTTAGGCAATGAGGGTGAAGGAATTAAGAAAAAAGTCAAAGAAAAACTTGATAAAATTTTAACAATAGATATGAAAAACGAATTTGACTCTTTAAATGTATCAGTCGCTGCCGGAATACTAATAGATAGGATCACAAATGAATGCTAAAGACTTTTTTGAACAGTACTCGATTGAGGTAATAAACAAACGGACAAGAATATCTCCCATATCATTAAGATTTATAAAAAATAAAGAGTTTGAAAAAATACCGAGAGTTAAATTTTTAGGATTCGTAAGAATAATTGAAAAAGAATTTGATGTAGATTTAAGCGAACTTATAGAAGAATACAATCAGGCCACAAACCATACTCCTACTCAGACTTCCGATAAAAAAGAAACGGAATTAAAAGAGCCAAAAAAGCATAATACGCTGCTGTTATTTATACTTGCGCTGATATTATTTTCATTGGGTGCTTATCTTCTTTACAAAACTTACAATTCAAAAAGCGGATCAGACACAATAAATAAAACTGCCTATATGCCGAATAATGAAGAAAACCTATCTTCCGAAAACAATATTACAACACAAAAAACACAAGAAAACAATATTTCAAAACAGGCGGCCAAAGCGGAAAAAACGACAAAAACACAAATACAGCACTCTCAGCAAACGGCTATACCAAAAACGGTCAAAATTTTCCCAAACGAAAAAGTATGGTTTAAAGCTGTAAATTTAGACAACAATAAAACTGTGGAATATCTGACAAGCAATCCAAAAACACTGATAGGACCAAACTGGTATATAAAATTCGGCCACGGTAATATTACAATAGATTACGGAGACAAAACCATAACTCCTCAGACAAAAAAAATAGTAAGACTGCTGTTAAAAAACGGAAAAGTGGAATATTTAAAATATCCAAACAGGTATGAAAAATGAAAAAACTGATTTTTGTATTTATAAGTGTTCTATTTTTATACGCAAACAATGCAAAACTGATAAAAGACTTGATAGGCGAAGAAAAGTTTAATACTTATTATGAACTGCTAAAACCGGTTTTAAACGAACCGTCGCTGGAAAAAACATTAAAATATCTGCAAAACAACGGTCTTTTAGAGATTTTTTTCAATAAACCGAAACTGATTCATCCGACTTTTGTATTCAAAAACAGCGATCCGGTTTTTAATACAAAAATCTTATACAAAACACTGGATTCACTGGGCTATTATTATTTCTATCCGGTACAGATAACTAAAAAATCTGATACTTATTCATTAACCCTTGAAATGAAATCAACACATTATATAGACCCTCTTTTATTTACAAATACTATTTCACAGTACGGATGTAAAATCATAGGTATAAAAAAAGATAAAAATTACAAATACACACTAGACTGCACAAACGAGAGACTGGATGATTTAAAAGTTATTGGCAAAAAAACAAAACTTTTAAACGCAAAAGGCGTTTACTGGTTAAATCCTAACGGTTTTAGAAAAATGCTTATTGTATCTTCAAAGTTTGACAAATGGTATCCTTATATTGTATTTTATGACAGAAATCTGAATATTTTAAATATAATTTCAAAACAAAACCCTCAAAGAAGCATTTATATAAATATACCGGCAGAATGCAGTTATATTAAAATTACAGACACATTTTCGAAAGAAAACTTTAAAAGAGGAATTTATATAAAAGGAATTAAATGAACCATTTTGAAAGAATAGAAAGACTTCCTAATTATATTTTTGCAGTAATTAACGAACTCAAACTTCAGGCAAGAAGAGCGGGAGAAGACATTATAGATTTTTCTATGGGAAATCCAGACGGCCCTACTCCCAAACCTATTGTAGATAAACTGATTGAAGCAGCACAGAAGCCTAAAAACCACAGATACTCTGTAAGTAAAGGTATATATAAATTAAGAGAAGCTATCTGTAACTGGTACGCAAGAAGATATAATGTATCGCTAAACCCGGAAACCGAAGCAGTTGTTACGATGGGAAGCAAAGAAGGCTACGTACATTTAACCCAGGCGATTACAAATGTGGGTGATGTGGCGATTGTCCCGGATCCAACCTATCCTATCCATTCATACGCTTTTATGCTTGCAGGTGCAAGTGTAAGAAAAGTAGAACTTAAATACAATGAAAAATACGAACTGAAAGAAGACGAATTTTTCGAACAGCTTAAACTCGCTATGATTGAAGCGGTACCGAAACCTAAATTTTTAGTATTAAACTTCCCGCATAACCCTACAACGGTTACTGTTACTAAAGAATTTTATCAGCACGCTGTAGATTTCGCAAAAGAAGAAGGACTTTATATCATAAGCGATATAGCATATGCGGATATTACTTTTGACGGCTATAAAACTCCAAGTATTTTCGAAGCAAAAGGCGCTAAAGAAGTGGCGGTTGAAAGTTTTACACTCAGCAAAAGCTATAACATGGCAGGATGGAGAGTAGGATTTATTGTAGGAAACCCTGTTTTGGTAGGAGCGCTTCAAAAATACAAATCATGGATTGATTACGGAATGTTTACACCTATACAGGTGGCGGCTACTGTAGCACTCAGGGATTATCAGCATTTAGTAAAAGACATAGTTGAAACATACAGACAAAGAAGAGACGTGCTTATAGAAAGTTTTGCAAACGCAGGATGGGAAATAGAAAAGCCTAATGCAAGTATGTTCGTATGGGCAAAAATTCCTGAAAAAGTAAGACATCTCGGAAGCCTTGAATTTTCTAAAAGACTGTTAACCGAAGCGCACATTGCGGTAAGTCCCGGTATAGGATTCGGTGCATACGGTGATGACTATGTAAGAATAGCATTAATAGAAAATGAAAAAAGAATCCGCCAGGCGGCTAAAAACATTAAACAATTTTTAAAGGATTTTGATGGTTAAAATAGGAATTGTCGGAGTCGGAACAGTAGGACAAAGCGTTGTTAAAAACATTCAAAAAAACAAAGACCTTATTAAAGCCAGAGCCGGAAAAGAAATTATCGTCAAAACCGGTGTAGTAAGAAACCTAAACAAAAAAAGAGATATTGATATTCAGCTCACCGACAACTATAAAGAAGTTACACAGGACCCGGAAATAGATATAGTAGTGGAACTTATGGGCGGAATTAACGAAGCATATGAAGTGGTGAAAGACGCCCTTAAACACAACAAAGCAGTAGTAACCGCAAACAAGGCTCTTTTGGCTTATCACAGATTTGAACTTCAAAGCATTGCTTCTACACCGTTTGAATACGAAGCAAGCGTCGCAGGAGGCATACCTATTATAAAAGCTCTGAGAGACGGCCTTAGCGCAAACCATATTGAAGAAATAAAAGGTATTATAAACGGTACCTGCAACTATATTCTTACTGAAATGAAAAACGGAAGAAATTACGAAGAAGTGCTAAAAGAAGCGCAGGATCTCGGTTATGCAGAAGCAGACCCGACATTTGACGTAGGCGGTTTTGATGCTGCACACAAACTGCTGATATTGGCAAGTATTGCTTATAACATAGATGCAAAACCCGAAGATATTTTAATAGAAGGCATTGAAAACATAAATCTTACCGACATAGAATTTGCAAAAGAATTCGGATACGAAATAAAACTTCTTGGTATTGCAAAAAAAATAGAAAATCAGGTTGAACTCAGAGTACATCCGACTTTAATTAAAAACACTCAGATGATTGCAAAAGTCGACGGAGTAATGAATGCCGTAAGCGTAATCGGAGATGTTGTGGGAGAAACAATGTATTACGGTCCCGGTGCCGGAGGAGACGCTACGGCAAGCGCTGTTATTAGCGATATTATAGAAATAGCAAGAGGAAATGTAAATCCAATGCTGGGCTATAAAAAACCTCTTGAAAACGAAAAAGTAACACTCAAACCGTCAAATAAAATAGAAACGAAATATTATTTAAGAATTGCGGTAAACGACAAACTAGGCGTTCTTGAAAAAATCGCAAATATACTTGCCAAAAACAATATTTCAATAGAAAGTTTTCTTCAAAAACCGAAAAACGGATATGTAAAACTGCTGTTTTCAACACACAAATGTGTAGAAGAAGAAATAAAAAAAGCAATAAAAGAAATAGAAAATCTTGATTTCGTAATTAAACCTATTAACTACATTAGGATAGAAGACTAGTGATTAATAAACTTAAAAAAATTTCTCTTTTTTTCAATATAGAAGAATCTCTTTTAAAAGAAATTTCTTCTTTTTCAACCATAAAACATTACAGTAAAGACCAGATAATATTTTATGAAGGTGAAAAAGAAAACTATTTTTACGGAATTGTATACGGACAGGTGCTAATGTATGACGTAGACCTTAAAGGCAACATCATTCCTAAAAACCAGTTCGGATGCGGTGACATATTCGGGTTAATCTCGCAAATACAAAACAGGCCCTACTGTCTTAGCGCCGTCAGTGAAAATGAAAGCGAAATAATCAAAATAGATTATTCCAAATTCCAAAAATATATCTCAAATCCACCCTTTAGCGACAGAATCATTAAAATGCTCAGTAATCAGCTTATGCAGGAGCTGGAATTTAACAAACTGCAAAAGTTTGACGCAACGAAAAGAGTCATATATACACTTCTTAATTTCCCGCAAAAATTCGTCAGAAAGAAGAAATACATGCTTGCTAAAGAACTGGGAATGAGCGCTGAAACACTCAGCAGAATACTCAGTAAGTTAAAAAATGAAGAAATTATATGCTATTGTGAAAAATCGATAAAAGTAAATGATTTTGAGAAATTAAAAAGTAAACTAAATGAAAGTTAAACACTATCAAAAATAATAAGTGTCAGGCACTTTAGTTTATAAAACAAAAACCCCGAAAGGGGAAGTTGAATTAGAATTTGTATAGAGCTTGGAATCTGAATTCTCCGTTATCATCAGTGTTAACTTTGAAATCAGCATAGTCATAATAAGCAGAGAATGACATTTTTTTAGTGTAAGCATAGCTTCCACCAACAGTATATTCATTCAAGTCATTATTGTCTGTTGATTTATCATTTTGATGCTGATAAGCTGCGAATACGCTTGTTTTAGCATCAACATTGTATCCAAGTTTAGCAAAAACTGAACTAACTTTATAATCCGCACCAGCAATATTGTAATTATTTGCTGTTGGAATTACATTACCAAATGGTGCGTCAGCAGATGTTACAATTACACTGTTTCCATCATTGTGGTAAGCATAACCTAGTGTTGCACAGAATGCATCTTGTTTAGCACTTGCAACCACATCAAAGTATGAAGAAGATTTTACATTTGCAAAATGATCAGTGTCATTTTTACCATGTCCGTAATCAGCTTGAACACTTACTCCTTCAACAGGATTAGCACTTAAACTTAAAGTATAAATTGCTTTTGAGTAATTTGTAATGTGGTATGCCCAGAAGTTACCTTTTACAACACCAGCATCAAACACTGCAACACCAGCATAAATATCGTTAGCTAATTTATCACCACCAGTTTTAAGCGCATCTACATATGCTGCACCAACAGTTAAGTTTTTGTTTACTGTGTAAGTTGCAACAGCACCTGCACCATGCCCTGGAGTTGCTGGATCAGCACTTGTAATTGAAGTTTTTACTGGAATTTTACCTAAGATCGCATTAACTCCGTTGCTTGAATATTTTAAGAATAGTAAGTTGTTAGCAATACTATCATCAATTGCACTTGAAGATGTTCCGTTAGGATTTAAAGTATCGTCATCGGTATAAACATTTGTTTGAACAGAGTTTCTTACTACTAATTTTAATTCTTCGCTTACAGGTACGCTGAAAATTAAAATCGCGTTTGTTCTCCATCTGTTGTAAGAGTTTTGGTCTTTTGGCATTTCATGGTAATATCTTACTCTTAACATACCATTTAAATCAACACCTTTGATTGCTTCTGTTAGAGGTGTAGCACTTGCTACGCTCATTGAACCCATTGCTATTAAAGCTGCTAAAGATAGTTTTTTTAGCATTCTCTCTCCTTTGTTTTGTTGTTTTGTCTCACAATTATATCGACAAAATTTTTAAAAATCAAATAAATTAGTGTTATTTTTGTGCTTTTTTTTAAAAAAATTCACTTTCATGTAACTTTTTGTATTAAAAACCTATATACAAGATATGGCATATTATTTAAACACAACAAATCTTTCATAAATTTTACATTGATTAATTTATATCGCTTATATAGTAAAATCTGTATATTCATTACAACTGTAGTGACAGACACTAATTGTTACTAAAGGGCTTAAAAAGCCCGATTATTTTTCGTATCTTGGCATTCCCATAATATTATATCCGCTGTCTACGAAGTGTACTTCTCCTGTTACACCGCTTGCAAGATCGCTTAAAAGATACATACCGCTATTACCTACTTCTTCAATAGTAACATTTTTCATAAGCGGTGAATTTTTTTCGTTGTATTTAAGTATTTCACTGAAATCTCCTATACCACTTGCCGCTAATGTTTTGATAGGTCCTGCACTCAGTGCATTGATTCTTATTTTTCTCTCACCCAGATCAACCGCCAGATATCTTACACTTGCTTCCAAAGCGGCTTTTGCCACACCCATAACGTTATAATGAGGGATATATCTAGTACTTCCAAGATAAGTCAGCGTAAGCACAGATGCTCCGTCATTCATAATAGGTTCAAGTTTTTGTACTACTTCTATTAATGAAAATACGCTAATTTCCATCGCTATATTAAACGCTTCTTTTGTAGTGTCTATAAATTTTCCGTCAAGAGCTTCTCTAGGTGCAAAAGCAACTGAATGAACTAAAAAATCTATATTACCGTAATCTTTTTCAATTGCTTCTTTCAAAGTTTCGATTTCTTCAGGTTTGCTTACATCTAAAGGATAAATATTGTTTACACCGAGCTCGTCGGCTACTTTTTGAACTCTTTTTTGCATTTTTTCATTCTGATAGGTAAGAATAATATCCGCACCCTGCTCTTTACATGCTTTTGCAATTCCGTACGCAATAGACCTGTTGTTTGCAACTCCGATTATTAAACCTTTTTTGCCTTTCATTACCATTTTTTCTCCTTTAATTTTATACTTTTTCCTATTGAAATTTACTTTTTCACTTCTTTGGCTATTTCAATCATTTTTATAAATTTGCTTACATCAAGACTTGCGCTTCCTATTAAAACACCGTCAACATTAGGAATTAAAAGAATTTCTTTAATATTTTCAGGTTTTACACTTCCTCCGTATAAAATCGGTTTATTGGTAAGTTTTCTTATTTCCTCATGAGTTTCTTTGATCTGTTCTATTTTAGCGCTTACACCGGTGCCTATTGCCCAAACAGGCTCATATGCGATAATAAGTTTTTCATAATTAAGATCAATTCCTACAAACTGCGCTTTAAGATACTCGATAACTTCTTTGATACCTTTTTCCCTTATTTCCAAAGGCTCGCCTATACAGTAAGTTATTTCAAAGTTATGTTTTTTATAAAAATCAAATTTTTCAACTATAAATTTTTGGCTTTCTTTTAATATATGCCTTCTTTCACTGTGGCCGATTAAAATTTTATCAATGTCAAACTCTTTTATCTGTTCAAGTCCTATCTCGCCCGTAAAAGCCCCGTTTACTGCAGGATATGCGTTTTGTACTCCTAAATAATCCTTTTTAGTTAAAGCGGTACACGGAGGATACACTCTGACTGTAATTCCTGCGAAATTGACAACGTCTAAAACTTTTAAATATTCTTCAACCTCTTTCCTCGTTTTATTCATTTTAAAATTGGCTGCAACTATCATGATATCTCCAATGCGGCAATTCCAGGAAGTTTTTTGCCTTCAAGAAGTTCAAGACTTGCTCCCCCACCTGTTGAAATAAACGTCATTTCTTCATCATCTCCGGCTCTTTGAACAGCATCGGCCGTATCTCCACCCCCTACAACTTTAATACCGTGGCTTCTTGCTATTTCATGTGAAATTTTAAATGTACCTCTGCTGAATTTATCCATTTCAAATACACCCATAGGACCGTTCCATAAAATTGTCTGGGCATCCCATAAAACCTCTCCAAAAAGTCTCACACTTGCAGGTCCTATATCAAGTCCCATCCAGCCGTCAGGAATTTCCTGAGAAGTTACATATTTAACCATAGCGTCTTCCGCAAACTTGTCGGCTATAACAATATCAACCGGAAGATAAAATTTTACGCCAAGTCTTTTCGCTTCAGCCATTATTTTTAAAGCCTCATCAATCAAGTCGTCTTCTACAAGAGAATTTCCGACATTATATCCCTGAGCTTTTAGAAATGTAAAAGCCATTCCCCCGCCTATAATAATTTTATCTACCTTAGGAAGAAGGTTAATAAGAGCCTGAAGCTTTCCACTTACTTTGCTTCCTCCTACTACCGCTACAAAAGGACGTACCGGATTCTCAAGAAGTTTATAAAAGAAATTGATTTCTTTAAGAAGCAAAAACCCTGCGGCTTTATGCTCATTATCATAAAATCTCGTAATTGCTTCTACACTTGCGTGAGCCCTGTGGGAAACTCCAAAAGCATCATTAATATAAAATTCTCCGAATTCGCTGAGCTCCTTTGCAAAGCCTTCGTCATTTTTTGTTTCTCTGCTGTCAAATCTGACATTTTCCAGTAAAAGTATTTCTGCATTTTTAAGTTTTGAAGCTTTTTCCTTAGCATCCGGGCCTACAACGTCATTAGCCATTATGATGTCTTGTTTTAACAGGTGTGAAAGTCTTTTTGCAACAGGCTTTAATGAATATTTTTCATCAAATTTACCTTTTGGACGTCCTAAATGAGACGCTATAACTATTTTACATTCGTTATCAAGAAGGTATTTAATAGTAGGAAGCGCCATTCTTATACGTCTGTCATCGGTAATATTACCGAACTCATCAAGAGGAACGTTAAAATCGCATCTTAAGAAAACAGAGCTTCCGGGTTTAAAATCCAAATCTTTTGGCGAGTTAATCTTCATACTTCTCCTTTTTGTCAAAATTATAGCATATTTGTTTTTTTCTTATTTGTGTCTTGGTTGCTGGTATATTGGTGCTCAGAAAAATATAGATAATGATTTCTTTAATTTTTGAATATCATTGTCAATATACCATTAACAATCCTCCTTCAGCCAGTTTTTTACTTCAATATAAATTCGGCCATTTCAATCATTCTGTTGGAATATCCCCACTCATTGTCATACCATGAAAATATTTTTACGAGATTTCCGTTTGCCTGTGTTAAATCATATGCAACTATACTGCTTGCAGGATTTGAATTGATGTCGCTGCTGACTCTGTATTCTTTGTCAATTTCTAAAATTCCTTTTAAATCCGTTTTGGCATGAAACTCTAAAAGCTCGTTAATTTCATCAGCAGTTACATCAGATTTAAGCTCCAAAACTAAATCCATAAGTGAGACATTGGCAACAGGCACTCTTACGCTTCTGCCGTCGAGTTTGCCTTTTAGCCCCGGAAGCACTTTATATACTGCTTTTGCAGCCCCTGTAAAAGTCGGAATTATATTCTCAGCCGCCGCACGCGAGCGTCTTATATCCCTGTAATTTGGCGCGTCAAGCAGTTTCTGATCCATCGTATAGCTGTGAATTGTAGTCATAAACCCTTTTTCAATCCCGTATTTTTCATCTATTATTTTAGCTACGGGCGCAAGACAGTTTGTAGTACACGAAGCGTTTGAAATAATACTCTCTCCTTTGTAATCTTTATGATTAACGCCTAAAACATAAGTCGAAGTATCATCTGCAGCAGGCGCTGAAATAATTACTTTTTTTACATTGCCTTTGATATGGTGCCTCACTTCATCGCTTGTTAAAAACTTGCCGCTGCATTCAAATACGACATCCGCTTCATGAAACTGTGTATCTTTAGGAGACGGAAAAGTAGTATAAGTTATAAAGTTATCCCCTATTTTTATAATATCTTCTCCTATAACCTCTACATCCATAGAACCTCTTACGGTATCAAATTTTAATAAATAAGCAGCCGTGTTAATATCCATAATATCATTAACCGCAACAATTTCTATATTTCTGTTTACGGCGACTCTTAATATATTTCTTCCTATTCTTCCAAGCCCGTTAATAGCTATTTTCATTACAAGCCTTTAAATAAAAATTTTCGTAATTATAGTACAATTTGAAAAAAGGTTATAAGTGAAGAGTGCAATTTTCGGAGGAAGTTTTGACCCGCCTCATCTAGGACATGTTGAAATAGTTAAAAAAGCTTTTGAAAATGTGGATATTGACAGACTTATAATAATGCCTAATTTTCTAAATCCTCTTAAAAACTCTTTTTCCGCACCGCCTGAACTCAGACTGAAATGGCTTGAAAAAATTTTTAAAAATTTTAAAAACGTAGAAATCAGCGATTTTGAAATTTCTAAAAACCGGCCGGTTTATTCAATTGAAACTATAGAACATTTCAAACCCGACTATTTTATAATAGGCAGCGACAATCTGCATACACTTGATAAATGGCACAGAATTAATGACATTTTAAAAAAAGTAGAGCTTATTGTTGCAAAAAGAGGCACAGTTGATAAAAAACTTTTAAGTAAATATAATATCAAAAAAGTTTTGGATATCGACATACCTATAAGTTCTACCCAAATCAGAAAATGTAAGTTCGAATATCTGCCTGAAATTATAGAAAACGAAATAAAGGAGTTTTATGGAAAGAATTGCAAAAATTAAAGAATTACTTGAAGAGAAAAAAGCGCTTGACGTTATCGACTACGATTTAAAAGACAAAGACTATTTTGTAGATTATGTAATAGTTGCTACTACCATGGCAGACAAACACGCTCAGGCACTGCTTGACCATCTTAAAAAAACACTAAAACCTATGGGTGAAACATTTTTAGGCGTTGATTCCAGCGACGACTGGACGGTAATAGATTTAGGAGATATGCTAATACATCTAATGAGTGAAGAATACAGAGCAAAATATCAGATGGATAAATTCTTGGATCAGATCAAAAACAGACTGAGAAATGACTAAATTTTTTTTACTTTTTATTTCTCTTTTCTTTACCGGTTGTAAAATCGACACTTATCACAACAGTAACTGTAACGGTAAATATACTTTTGCAAATAATGTTTATTTATATAAAATTGATGATAAGACTGCATTAAACCATTATTCCGACACTAATTTTCCAAAAGATGAATACTTTTTGTATGTTTGTAATGATAATAAAAAAATATGTGACAATAAGTTTAAAGGCTTTTATTATCAAGGCTGGAAAATAACCGAAATAAAAAACCATCACTTTAAATTAACAGGTAAATATGTTATTACAACACCTTTTTTACTTGATAAATTATTTGTTCCAAAAACAAGAGATGTGCAGATTGAAATTGATAATAAAAAATATTGGATTAGTGATTATACTTTAGAATATGTAAAACCAAAAGATAAATGTATAAAAAATTACACAAAATCAGATCTCCCATTCACTAAGTAACTCTATTGAATTTTCTTTTAATATTTTACTCGTAAGCCCAGGTGCATCACACTTACACTCACATCCGTTTACGTAAGCGCTTGTTTTGTTAACCCCGCAGCTCGGAGATTTTTCTTTTCCTATGAATATTTTAATATTTAGTTCCTTACAGATTCTAAGCGCTTCATTCGCACCTTTAAAAAAAGCTTCCGTTTTATCCACTCCGTTTATGTCTATTATTTTATCTCCGACAAACCTTGCCGGGGGACGCGGAGTCGGAAGTGAAAACGCCTCCGGACAAAAAGGTATAAGCTCATATTTTTCTTTTAGTCTGTTTATAACTTCATCGGGAAGAGGTTTCGAGTTGCCGTCATATCTGCAGGGTCTTCCCAGCATACACTCGCTAATCATCGCTTTCATAGTTTATAACAGCCCTTTCAAAATCAATAAGATCTTTTAATCTCTCTTCAATAATATATTTAATTACGTCAAGCTGAAGTTTGGTATATTCATGAATTGCAATATTTCTAAAACCGGTCATTTTTTGCAGGTTTTCACTTAAATTTTTATCAATCACACCGCTTTTTTGAAGTATCTCAAAAATCTCTTTTGAACTTTTAGGTATAGCCAGCTTATGTTTTTTAACAATATAAGAACCTAAATCGATTGCCTGCTGAATGGCTCTTTGAATATTTAAAATTACGGCATCCTGCTTTGTATAGCTTTTCTCAAACTCGTCGTCATAATCTTCTTCAATCCTTGCAAGACATCTTTTTATTGACTCACATTTATTAATTATTACCTCATCCATTTAAAAATTCCTTGATTATTTCTTTTCTATCATCCTGCAAATCTAAATATCTCAGCCATATTCTGTATTCATAATCATCAGCAAATTTTGTTTTTTTTATATTTTTTCCTTTTGTAACGATTTCATAAGCAAAAACATCATTAACTGCCGTTAAATCAATTAAATCAATATCTTTTTTTAATATAAGTTCAAGATTTTCTTTCATTTTGAAAAGATCTACTGGTGAGATTTTATTTTTGAATAAAACGGCAATATCTATATCACTGTTTTCATTATATGTACCGTCTGCATAAGAGCCGAAAAGCCAAATACCGTCGGCCTCTTTAAAAAACTCTTTTAAAAAGAAAAGTAATTTTTCATTTTCCATTTTAAATTTTCCATTAATTTTACATTCTCTCTTTTGCTTCAATTCCTAAAAGTGAGAGTCCGAGTTTAATAATACTTGCAACAACCGCTAAAATTTTTAGTCTCACTTCTTCTTTTTCACTTCCGATTACTTTGTTTTTGTTATAGAAACTGTGAAACTCGCTTGCAAGTTCATACAGATAGTTTGTAAGTCTGTGAGGCTCTCTGTTTGTAAAAGCATCTTCCAATACATACGGAAACTGAAGCGCTAAAAATACTAAATCTTTTTCATCTTTGCTTAAGTCTTTAAATTCGGTATTTGCAGTATCTTCAAGGTTCATCTCTTTGTTTCTGAAAATCGACTTAATTCTCGCATGTGCGTAGTTTATGTAATATGCCGGATTGCTCGAATCCTGACGGTTAAGCTCATCCACGTCAAATTCAAGGTGAGTATCCGCTTTTTTGGTTAAAAATACGAATCTAAGAGCATCCGCTCCCACATCTTTTACCACATCGCTTACGAGTATGAAGTTACCGGCCCTTTTGCTCATTTTATAAGGCTCTCCGCCTTTTAGGAGTTTTACCATTTGTGAAAGCAGTATTTCAAGTCTTTCAGGATCAAATCCCAAAAATTTAATAGCCGCTTTTACCCTTGCGATATAACCGTGATGGTCGGCTCCCCAGATATTTATGTATCTGTCGTAATTTCTTTTGAATTTATCCCAGTGGTAAATTATATCCCCAGCAAGGTATGTAGGTCTTCCGTCTTCTCTTACTACGACTCTGTCTTTTTCGTCTTTGTATTCACTGGATTTGAGCCATACTTTACCGTCTTTTTCATAAAGTGCTCCGTTTTTTTCAAGTATCGCCCTTACCTCATCCCAGTGTTTATAAAGTTCTTTTTCGCTCACCCAGTTATCAAAAGGCGTAACGTTTAGGACTTTAATATCCTCTTTTATAAGGTTTAGCATTTTATCTTTTGCCCACATGTTGAGCTTGTCGTCATTAAAGTTTTCCGCATCTATTTCAGCTTTGAAGTAATCCTCGCCGAATTCTTTTATGGCTTCTACGGCCAGGTCTTTTATATATTCCCCTCTGTAGTACTCTTCAGGCCATTTAACGTCAAGTCCAAGAATCTCTCTTGCCGCAAGATATACGGAGAGTCCGAGAAGCGTAATCTGGCGTCCGGCGTCGTTTACGTAATATTCGGTCACTACGTCATATCCGATATGTCTTCCGATTCTTGCGATCGCATCACCGAATACCGCTCCCCTTGCGTGTCCTATATGAAGTGGGCCCGTAGGGTTTGCCGAAATATATTCAAGCAGTATTCTCTCTTTGCCGCTTCCTTTGGCAAAATTTTCTTTTTCACTTAATACTTTGTTTGCAAATTCGTTTAAAAAGCTGTCACTAAGTGTAATGTTTACAAATCCGCTTACCGCTTCAACTTTTTCAAATTCCTCACAGTTTCCGAGTGCGTCGCATAAAGCAGCCGCAAACTCCTGAGGGTTTTGTTTGTTCATTTTTGCGTATTTGAAAATAGGAACCGCAAAATGTCCGAAATCTTTGTTTTTCGGTTTGGATAACGGAGGAATTTCTCCTAAATGGTCTTTAAACTTCCCGGCAACTTTTTGTTTCATTAACTTCCTTTCCATTCTTTTATAAATTCTTCTATATTATATTTCGTTCTTTTGATTAAACTCGCAATTGCAACACTTCTTAAAAGCTCTTTCGCTTCGTCAAAATCATCGTTTATCAAAAGAAAATCGTATTCGTCTATTTTTTGCATTTCTCTTATCGCATTAAACATTCTAAGCCTGAGGCTCTCTTCCGTTTCGGTCCCTCTTTTAAGAAGTCTTTCCTTAAGCACTTCCTGATTGGGCGTAGTTACGAAAATCCCCGTAGTAATATCTGGATAAGATTTTTTAACCAGTTCATATCCCTGAACGTCTATATCCAAAAACACAATCTGCCCTTTTTGCAAAGCGGCGTCAATCTGTCTTTTACTGGTACCGTAAAAGTTCCCGTGCACCTCGGCCCATTCCAGAAAATATCCGTCTTCAATGTCTTTAATAAATTCGTCTTTTGTTAAAAAAAAATAATCCACACCGTCTTGCTCACCTTCTCTTATCGGTCTGGTCGTACTTGATATACTAAAATAAGCTTTATCACCAAGCTCTTCGCATACAACTCTCGCCAAACTTGTCTTACCGCTGCCGCTAGGCCCTGAAATAACTAAAATACTGCCGTTTTTTCCATTCATATTAATCTCCAAAATCTATGGTAATTGTAACTTTTGCTTTTGCTTTTTTAAGCTCTTCCCAATTTATATTTAAAATACTGCCAAGAGTTTTTTCTTCCGCAGTCTGCTCTTTATTTACAATATTTTCCAATTCATGAGCTTCTTTTATTTCCGGAATTTTATCATCTATATTTATTTCTTCAATATCATTTTCGTTTATTTCTTCATTTTCCTGAGATTTTTCCTCTTCAGGAAGTTCTTCTCCAAGCACTTCAGCCAGATCATGTTCGTCAAGATCTTTCAGATCTTCTATTTCCTCCGGATTTTCTTCAATATTTTCTTCTTCATTTTCTTCATCAGAGCTTAATTCCGTAATATCCTCCAATGATTCAGCCTCTTCTTCCGGTTCTTCTGTTTGAGGCTCGTTAATATTTACATTTTCTTCTACAAGTTCGTCTAAATCAAATTCTTCATTCTGCTCATCAGGAACTTCTTTATTTTCTTGAACCGTATCTAAAATTTCTTCCGGTTTTTCTTCACTTTCTTCACTTTCTTCATTTTCTTCTTGTAATTCGTCTTCTTGTGTCTGTTCCTGTTCACTTTCTGATTTCATTTCTTCTGCAAGTTCGTCAATATCAAGCTCATTATGTTCTTCTATATTATTTTCTTCCGCCAGTTCATTTTCTTCGCTTAAAATATCTTCGTTTAGTTCATCATCAAGCTCCTGGGTCTCTTCAGAAAGTTCTTTTAATTCTTCAGGCTCTTCCTCGGCAAGTTCTGTTTCGTCTATTTCAAAACTTTCTTCTATATCATCATCCGGAGCTTCGCCTTCTAGTTCTTCTTCACTGATTTCAAAATCTTCTTCATCACCGGCTGTAAATTCATCCTTTGCATCCAAATCTTTAAGATCTTCTTCGCTTTCTATATCTTCGAACATATCATCAATATCAAGATTTTCCTCTTTATCTCCCGTTTTCTCATTTTCTTCCGTAATTATATCATCAAGAGGTTCTACTTCGCTTTCTTCGTTTTCACCGTCCAGGCTGAAATCATCTTCCAAATCAATATTTAGATCATCATCAAGTTCATCCAATCCGTCTAAATCTGTATCAAGATCATCTTCAAAATCAAGATCTTTCAAATCCTCAAAACTTTCAATATCTATATCTCCGCTTTCTTCCGTATGCGAAGTCTTTGTCATATTTGGAAGTTTTTCCAGCAGTTCCATTAAGTCCGTAGGCAAAAAAGGTTTTGTAAGATATTCGTCAAAACCGACTATTTTTTCATCGTTTTTCGCAACAATAAGTACAAATTTAGCATTTGGATAATTTTCAATAAGCTTGTCAAACAGTTCCTGAGTAAACTGGTCTTTATCTACAAAAACAGCTTCAAAGTTTCCTTCCGGAATATTGTCCGCCGTGCCAATACTTACCTCATCGCCTTTCTTTTCCGCACTTAAAACAAAAAGTTTTTCTATAGTCGCATTTGAAGTAATTAGAAGAATTTTCATGGCCAACCCCGTTTTTTATTATAATTATAGTAAAAAAGGACGGATTTTGAAAAAAATTATATTTTTACTGTTTGCCTCGCTGCTTTTCGCATCGGAAGTATACTTTATGCCTCATGACGGAAAAAGAGCCGAAAACAGACTGTATTACCTGTTTACACACGCAAAAAAAGAAATAAAAATCACCATGTACACTTTTACAAACAGAAAACTTGCCCGTGCATTAAAAATAGCAGCAAAAAAAGGCGTAAAGATTACAATTATCGCAGATAAAAAAGAATCAAAATATAAATATTCTGTAATTCCGAGACTTGCAACTTTAAGAAATTTCCATGTTTATCTGCTTTCAGGCAAAAAATACAAAGACGGCCAAAAAGCAAAAATGCACGTTAAACTTTCCATTATTGATGATAAATATATAGTAACGGGTAGTGCAAATTATTCATACAGCGCTTTTTATAAAAATTACGAATACATTATAATTGACACCGACAAATATTTGATTAAAGAATTCGATTCGTTTTTTCATCATCTGAAAATTTTAGCCACATCATACAGGCTCAGCCGATAAAATGCATAACAGCGGCAAAGGCCTGAAGCATTTCGTTTGAAAACAGCCTCATTAATGAGGAAATAATTGCAATAAGCACCATAAAAGAGATAGTTATTTTTATAGGAAACCCGACTACCAGCAGGTTAAACTGAGGCATTGTTTTCATAATCATTCCGAATATTATATCTCCCAAAAGAGATATAGCTATAATCGGAAACGCCATTGCTACACCCAGAAGAAAATACTTACCCATATAAATAAGAAAATATTCGTATACGTTATGATAACTGAAAAACTCCCCGAAAGGCAGCATGGAAAGGGTTTTACTCAAAAACAGAATTTCAAGATGGTCACCCCCGAAGCTTATAAACACCAAAATGGCAACCCATGTAAAAAACTGAGAAATAATCGTAGTCTGTGTACCTGCGTTAGGATCTATAACATTTGCAAGCGTAAATCCCATAACGAAGCTTATCTGCTCTCCCGCATATTTCAAAACATCAAATATAAGCTGCAAAGCCGCTCCTACGAAAAAAGCAAAAGCTATTTCGTTTAATATACTAAGTGTAATAGTAGCAATGTTTATATCGTATGCAAATTTCGGAGTAAGAGGATAAAGCAGTATGCTGAGCCAAAAAGCAAAAGCGGCTTTAACATTCATCGGAATAGCAGAATAATTAAAAAACGGTATAAAAGCCAAAAAAGAACTAAGCCTTACAAACAGTAAAAGATACGTAACTACATTTACGGGCGTTAAATAATTAAGAATCTCCATCTAACAGTACCAGTTTTTTTTCTTTCAGTTCATATACTTTATCAAATTTGTCCGCAACGTCCATATCGTGAGTTACGGTAATAAGCGACGCGTTATGATTATCACAGTACTCTTTTAATACATCTATCACCTCATATGCGTTTTTTTTATCAAGATTTCCGGTAGGTTCGTCAGCAAAAATAATTTTAGGTTTTTTTGTTAACACTCTTGCTATAGAGACTCTTTGCTGCTGTCCTCCGCTTAATGTTTGAATGTTTTGATGTATAACGTCTTTAATATTCAGTCTTTCCAGTAATTCAAAATCAATATCCTCACCGCTTATCAGAGCCGCAGCTTCCAGATTTTCCAATGCCGTAAAAGTATTAAACAGATAATGAAACTGAAAAATAATACCAATCTCTTTTTTTCTTATTTGTATTAAATCTTTTTCTTTTAAAGAGTATATATTTTTGCCGTTTATATAAACTTCGCCTTTTTGAGGAGATAAAAACGTTGAAAGTATATGTAAAAAAGTAGATTTTCCGCTGCCGCTGCTTCCGACTATGGCGACTTTTTCACCTTTTTTGATTTGAATATTAACATCTTCAAACAATAAATAATCAAATGAATGTGTTAAATTAACCGCTTTAAGCATAACTGCCTTTTTTTGAGAATTATAGCAAAAGTTCAAAGCTGTTATTAATTATTGCGGACTGGTTACTGGTATATTTGTTATTAGTCACATGATGAACTTAGGATCAGTCAATGGTCAATAGTTGATAGTTGATAAAAAATTTAATTATATTTTTCATAATGTCAAGCGTAATCCGGAATACAGCCGGTATGTAAAACACACATTTTCTTATATTAAAAATATCGATCTACACAGTGTCTGACAAAAAATAGTAATAATTTATATACTAATCACTGCTGAATTTATATTCCCATCTTATATTCTCAATTCCATATTTCAATTTTTTATTCTCAACTTCACGTCTTAAATTCTCAATTCTTCATTCTTCATTTACATTCTACATTTTAATATTAAATTATATACTTTGCGCTTCAAGTATAGTGCCAGACACTATTAATTAAAAATAAAAAGAAGCGGGGATTAAGAAAGAGCCGCCGCTACTTCATCCGCCATGTTGCATGCGTTTTTAACCAAACCTTCACCAACTTCAAATCTGATGAAGTCAACAAGTTTAGCTTCTCCGCCAGCAGCTTTAGCAGCTTTGCTAAGAGCTTCTGCTACAGTTTCTTTTTTCTCAGCTTTTACGTATTCTTGTTCTGTAACACATACGTCGCTGTAGAATCTTTTGATTTTACCAGGGATAATTTTATCAATTACCTGCTCAGGCTTACCTTCTTTAAGAAGCTGAGCTTTTGCGATTTCTTTTTCTTTTTCGATAACGTCAGCCGGTACCGCTTCAGGATTTAGGTACTGAGGTTTCATTGCAGCAATGTGCATTGCGATATCTCTTAAAGTATCTTTGATTGCTTCGCAAGTTTTTTCGCTGTCACATGCAGCAGCTACAAGCACACCAACTTTTCCGCCGGCGTGGATGTATCCGTTTACGATTCCGTTTTCAGGAGCTTTAATAGTTCCGATTCTTCTAACTACGATGTTTTCACCGATTTTAGCGATTTTAACTTTAAGTTCTTCTTCAAAAGTTCCGTTACCGAACGGAGCTTTGTTTAGAGCTTCAGTATCAGCGATGTCGTTAACATTTACAGTTTTAACAGTTTCAGCTACAAATTCAACAAATTCGTCAGTTTTCGCTACGAAGTCAGTTTCACAGTTAACTTCTGCGATACTTCCTTTTTTGTAATCATCAGTAATATAAATTTCAACTCTACCTTCAGCAGCGTTTCTGTCAGCTTTTTTAGCAGCTTTAGCAAGACCTTTTTTTCTTAGGATCTCAACCGCTTTTTCTTCGTTACCTTCAGCTTCTACAAGAGCTTTTTTACAATCCATCATTCCGGCGCCTGTTTTTTCTCTAAGCGCCTTTACCATTGCTGCAGTAATGTTAGCCATATTACGCCTCCTCAGCTTTGATTTCTTCAGTTTCAGCTTTGATTTCTTCTTCAGTTTTTTCTTCTGCTTTAGCTTCTTCTTTAATTTCTTTTACTTCTTCAGCGATTTCTTCTTGAGAAATTGGTTCTACTTCACCTTCTTCTTCTTTAGCCGCTAATTCTTTTCCTTCGATAATAGCATCAGCAATTGTTTTACAGAAAAGGTTTACACTTCTGATCGCATCGTCGTTTCCTGGGATTGGAACATCGATTAAATCAGGGTCACAGTTTGTATCTACAGGCGCAACGATTGGAAGACCAAGTTTGTTAGCTTCACCAACTGCGATTTTTTCTTTTACAGTATCAACGATAAACAGCATATCAGGAACAGTTTTCATATGTCTGATACCGCCGATGAATTTTTCTAGTTTTGCTTTTCTTCTGGCAAGGATTAATCTTTCTTTTTTAGTTAAAAGATTGATTTGTCCGCTTTCTTCCATTTTTTCAATAATTTCTAATTTTCTGATTGATTTTTGAATTGTTTTGAAGTTTGTAAGCATACCGCCTAGCCATCTGTGGTTTACATACGGCATACCACATCTCTCAGCATGTTCTTTAATAGCGTCAACAGCCTGTTTTTTAGTACCTACGAAAAGAATAGTTTTACCTTCTTCTGCAGCGTTTTTAACTACATTGTATGCATATTTGATATGTCTTAGTGTTTTTTGAAGGTCGATAATATAAATGTTTTTTCTTACGCCAAAAATGTATTTTTTCATTTTTGGGTTCCATCTTCTCTTTTGGTGACCGAAGTGTACACCACACTCTAAAAGGTCTTTCATTGTTACATTACACGGCATTGTTTCTCCTTGAATTATTTTGTTTTTGGTTCGGGTTTAGCCTCCCTCTTCTTTAACACCAAAATCCGGTGCAACCCTACCAAGGAATAAAGAGGTGAGAACTAGAAACGGAATTTTATCAAAAATAATGTATAATTGCAAACATAATAGTTAACTTGTATATTAGTTACTGGTATATTGGTTATTTGGATGTTGAAACATATATTATTAACAACCATTTTCCATCACTAACATACTAATATACTAATAACAAACACACCAAATTCAAGGAGTAAATATGCCGATGTTAGACAGTTTTTTGGTAGACCACGTAAAAATGCCAAGTCCGGGACTAAGAATTGCCAAACACGTAAAAACGCCGAGCGGCGATATTATTACGGTTTATGACGTCAGATTTGCAAAACCAAACAAAGAAATTATCGACGAAAGAGCCATGCATACGCTTGAACATCTTTTTGCGGGATATATGAGAGACAATCTGCAAAATTACGAAATAATCGATATATCGCCTATGGGATGCCGCACAGGGTTTTATATGAGCGTCATAGGCGAACCTGAAAATGAAGAAGTAATAAATGCATGGAAAAAATCTATGCAAAACGTGCTTGAAACGGATACAATTCCGGAAGCAAACGTTTACCAGTGCGGAAGCTGTTATATGCATTCACTCGACGGTGCTAAAAAAGTGGCTAAACACATTTTGGACAATAAGATCGTAATTATGGATAACGAAGCCCTGGCTTTAAATCCAGAGAATATTCCAAACGATTGCAACGTTGATGTTTCAAAGGTTAAAATTTTAGGCAAATGAAACTAATAAAAAAAGAATTTCTTTTTTTTATTTTTCTTTTTTTGTTTTTGATTTTTATAACCGTATACCCAAAAGAAATAAATTATATATATGATTATATAGGTTGGAGCACCATAAGAGCATTAAGCGTGCTGCTTTTATTAACTACGGCTTTGAAACTTTCGAATATATTTGATTATATTTCGGCAAAATTCGTAACTTTCCTGCATACCGAAAAAACATTGGCATTGTTTTTTGTAATGCTGAGTATGTTTCTGTCTATGTTTCTTACAAACGACATAACTCTTTTTGTAGTAGTTCCTATTACCATATCGTTAAAACATATTATCAAAAACGATATAACAAAACTGGTTATTTTTGAAGCAATTGCAGTAAACGTGGGGTCTTTGCTTACACCTATAGGCAATCCCCAAAACCTGTTTTTATTCAGAGAATGGGGAGTCGGTTTTTACGATTTTTTACGTATTATGAGCCCTGTATTTGTAATAAGCGCCGTTTTGCTTTTTTTATTTACATTAACAGTGTTTCCGAAAAAACCTTTGGAAATAACCGACATTAAAACACCTAAACCCGATAAATTTTTATTTTTTACGACAATTGTGTTTTTTATTGTTTTTATTTTTGCATTAGAAATGCATTTCGTCAAAATTTTAATACCGGCGGTTATAATGTGGTTTTTAATAATAAAAAAAGAGGTTTTTTTAAAATTCGACTATTTTTTAATTTTTACATTTATACTTATGTTTATTGATTTTAACATTATCAGCAATATTGATTTTGTAAAGAATATAATAAGCTCCATTAATCTAAATTCATTAAATGTCTTTAACCTTAGTGTCGCGGCAAGCCAGTTTATGAGCAACGTTCCTGCCGCTATTTTCGTAAGCAAATTTTCTCACGATTATCAGGCGATAGCTTACGGCGTAAATGTAGCCGGAAACGGATTTATTATTGCGTCACTGGCAAATATAATAGCTCTCAGGTTTCTTAACTCCTCAAAAGCTTATGTTGATTTTCACAAATACTCCATACCGTATTTTATCTTATCTTATCTATTAGTTTTTGTAATACTTGATTAAAAAAGAGAAGTTTTGTCTTATTTATGTTAAAATGAGATAAAAATTATCTCAAAGGATCAATATGAAAAGAAGAGAAGCACTAAAAATCGGAGCGCTAGGATTAATGGCGGCAGCTGTAACACCGGCAATGGCAAGTAAAGATGAGTACGAAGAAAGCCCGTACAAAAAATACAGAGAAAAAATTTACAACAGAAACAGATATGAAAAAGATTCAAAAAACCCTACAAAAGGCGAACTAAAACACACACCTGAAATAAAAATAGGCAAAAAAGATGCTAACGGATATACCTTAGTAGAAATTACAATAGGCCAGGAAGGTATAATACATCCAAGCAGCGAGAGCCACTGGATTGATTTTATCGAACTTGACGCAGACGGGAAACTCGTTGCAAGAACACTTTTCGAACCGGGCAAAGCTATGGGATATGCGGCATATAAAGTAAAACTTGACGGTGTTAAAAAACTTACAGCCAGAGAAGGATGTAATAAACACGGAATCTGGGAATATACAATTACACTGTAATTCCCTTCTCTGTTTTTCTTAAACATATAAGTGTCTGGCTCTAAAATACACATATCTATGATATGATATTAAATAAATAAACATTTTGATTTTTGATTATTTAAAGAAAATTTAAAAAGAGATTATCTGTGTTTGAGAATCTCTTTTATTTTTTCCAGATTACCGCTTTTTATTAAGCATTTTTCAATCGTACAGAGTTCGTAGCTTTCCCCTTGTTTTAACTCCAGATAAGGATACCCCGTATAAATACATTCCGGTTTTTCAACACTTAAAACATACACTCCGTAATGTTTCATCAAATAGGCTTTGGTTATTGAAGGATAATAAAGAGGATATCTGTTTATATAATAACCTCCCGTTTTTATTATCTCCGTACCCTCCTTCCATAAATTATAATCATAATTCAAAATAGCAAGCCTTAAAAAGTCCTGTGCCAAAACAGAAAGAGACGAAGCGTAAGCACTGTCGCTAAAATCAGCTTCAATATCATTTTCATAATTCATATACCAAACGTTTTTTTTAAAAACAAAAACTTCTTTTGCAAGTTTATCTGCTGTTTTTATATATTCTTCATTAAAAGTGGCTTCATAAGCGTCTATCAGCGCTTTTATAAGATAAGCATAATCTTCTAAAAGAGCATTTGTTTTTGCCTTTTCGTTTTTATTGTATGAATGATACAGTGTTTTGCCTGAATACATTGTTTTTAAAAGAGTATCCAACGTTTTCAAACCTTCTTTTTTATATTTTTCTTCTATACATCCGGCTTTTAAAAGCGCAGAAACAATCATTGAGTTCCATGCGGTTATTTTTTTGGTATCTATAAAAGGAAACTCTCTTTTACTTCTGATATCCTGCAGAATTTTAAGAGCATGTCTGTAATTATCAGGTTTTTCCCCTTGTATTACCGGATTGTTTCTTGAATTGAAATTTCCGTATTTTTTAATACCGAAATATTCCATAAGCTCTGATGCGTTATCAAAAACATTAAAAGCGTTTTTTATTTCATCATAAGAATATACGAAATAAGCACCTTCTTTTCCTTCGCTTTCAGCACTGCTTGCGCTGTAAAACAGACCATTTTGGTCACGGTATCTGTTTAGCATTTCATCTAGACTTCTAAATGCAGCCGTTTTATACAGTTCGTTTTTTGTAATATCATACATCCTAAGATATACAAAAGGCAGATTTGCATTGTTATAAAGCATTTTTTCAAAATGTGGAATTTCCCATTTCGCATCGGTAGAATATCTGTAAAAGCCGCCTTCAATCTGATCGAAAATTCCTCCCTGCGCCATTTTTTTAAGAGTGACATTCAGTATTTCAAAAATTTTTTCATCACCTTTAAGCTCATATATATCTATTAACAGATCAAGCGTGCTCTCCATAGGAAATTTAGGAGCTCCTTTCATGCCTCCGTATTTAAAATCAAAAGCGTTTAACGCCTCCGTTTGAATTTTTTCAGTTATATTGTCTGAAATTTCCATTTTCTTAACAACTCCGCCGCTTTTTAAATACTCTTTTAAATTTGAAGCGATTTTTTCTATTTTTTCCGGATTGTTTTTCCAGTCATCAGCAATAGATGTAAGAATTTCTTTAAGTCCGGGACCCATTTGAGAAAAATGCGGAGGAATATACGTAGCCGAATAAAACACATCTCCGCTTGGAGTCATTATAACAGTAAGAGGCCACCCTCCGGCACGGTTATGCATTATCTGATATATTTTTTGATACTTTTTATCAATGTCGGGCATTTCTTCCCTGTCGACTTTTATACTTACGAAATTTTTATTTAAAACATAGGCTATTTCTCTGTTTTCAAAACTCTCCCTCTCCATCACATGACACCAGTGGCATGTGGAATATCCTATAGATAAAAATATAAGTCTGTTTTCTTTTTTTGCTTTTTCAAACGCTTCATTACTCCAAGGATACCAGTCCACCGGATTATCAGCATGCTGAAGAAGATAAGGGCTATCGCTGTGTTGTAAATGATTTGCCATTGTTAATACTCCTATTAAAAAAATTATAAATATTTTCACAGCTCTCCTTATAACATAAAAGATAATTTTTGTCTAATTTTAACAAATAAATTTCAATCCCGTATATGCTATAATTACAATAAAAAAGGATACATTATGTCTAAAAAAAGAGTGGCTATAAACGGACTTGGCAGAATCGGAAAAATGGTTTTATGGCATTATGTAACACAAAAACCTGAAAATATTGAAATTGTAGTGGCAAACGGGGGCAGCGGAACTCCTGAAGATTTGGCTTATATGCTGAAATTCGACTCAGTTCACGGCAGATTTCCAGTAAATGTAGAATACACAGACAATTCTCTTATTATTGACGGAAAAGAAATAGCAATCGTCAGCGAAAGAGACCCTGAAAAATTACCTTGGAAAGAGATGAATATTGATATCGTTCTTGAAGCAACCGGTAAATTTACAAAAAGAGACGATGCGGCAAAACATATTACTGCGGGAGCTAAAAAAGTAATTATTACAGCTCCGGGAAAACAAGTGGACAAAACAATCGTTCTGGGCGTAAATCATGACGAATACGATCCTCAAAACCATCACGTAATTTCAAATGCGTCATGTACTACAAATTCGCTTGCGCCTGTTATGAAAATTCTTGAAGACGAATTCGGAGTGGAAAGCGCTCTTGTAACCACGGTGCACGCTTATACCTCAAGCCAGGTTACAATAGACAGAAAAAAACCGGGCAAACACAGAAGAGGAAGAGCTGCGGCCGTAAATATCATCCCGACCACTACAGGCGCGGCAAAAGCGACAATAGAAGTTATTCCGAATTTAGCAGGCAAAATGCACGCAATGGCTCTTAGAGTTCCTGTTGCCGATGTGGCTATTACAGATATTTCTGTAACACTTAAAAAAGAAACTACCACTGAAGATTTAAACAAAACATTTGAAAAATACGCAAACGGTAAAATGAAAGGTATTTTAGGAATAACTTACGAAGAAGTTGTATCTACCGACATGATAAGCAATCCACATTCAAGCACTATTGACGCCCTTTCAACCGCCGTAGTTGAAGGTAACAAAGCAAAAATACTTACATGGTACGATAATGAATTCGGTTATGCCGGAAGAGTTTTGGAACTGGCTCAAATGGTAGCAGAAAAACTATAAAAAAGGGACGGCTTTTTATCCCTTTTTTAATTTTCAGATTTTAATATTTTATTTATATATCCGTTGCTTACACCTAGAAATCTGGCTATTTCGGTATATTTGTATCCGGCTTCTTTTGCAGCCATAATTGCATCTTTTTTTTCTTCATACTCTTCAAAAAAGTCGCTTATTTTTTTGCGTATTACTTTTAGCTCTCCGTCCACTTTAATAATCTTAGGCTCATTATATATCTCTTCAAGTTCAAATTTTTCAAGAGGTTTATTAAGCCATTCTATATATTCTTCAAGAGGTTTTTGGAAAATCATACTGCCTTCGATAATCTCATTGAATTTGTTTTTTTTCAATCTAAGAGCAAGTGACTGGTATTCGTAATCTTTAATATCGTCTACAAGCCCTAACACCAAAGCGTTTCTTTCTATATATTTTATAACTTTCCAGCTGTGGTTGTCGTCAAACATCATATAACTTTCAAATCTTCCTTTCCACAAATGCCCTACTCTTCCTGTTTTATAGTTATACCAGGCCGCATATGCCGAATTTAAAAACCTCATAGCTTCACTGAGATTCGGAAGCGTCGTTTCTAATAATATATGGTAATGATTCGGAAGAATGGTAAAAGCGTGAAAAACGACTTTGTAATCATATTTAGTTTTAAGCATCAGTTCCATAAATTTAAAAAAATCTTCTTTTTCGTTAAAAATTTCTGCACCGTTAACACCTCTGTTTACTATATGATAAAATCCGGGATCGTTAACTCTTGGTTTTCTTGCCATTATCTCTCCTTATGTAATAAAAACCGACTGTCACTTTTTTATTTTCAGTGCCAGACACTTGATATCGAAATTATAACATATTAATATTCTTTGGTAAAATATGTCACCTTTAAATTGGAGCCGCTATGAAAATCGTAATACTTGACGACAGCAAAGTTTTCTTGTCGTATATCAAAAAACAGCTGCAAAAACTCGGCTATATTGATATATATACTTTTAACGAACCTTCTTCTTTTTACACTTTTTTTGAAAACGGAAACACTGATACCGATGTGGTTTTTATAGATTATCATTTAAAAGAAACAGACGGACTCAAAGTCCTGGAAAAAATAAACCATCATCTGCCATATACATATAAAATAATGATTACCGGCGACAATGATCCGAATCTTAAAGAACAAGCTCTCGAAACCGGTTATGACAACTTCTTTACAAAAGATATTTCTCTTATAGATTTAAAAGCGCTTTTAAATATGATTACGACCATAAGAAAATTCGTCAAAAAGGAGCTTCAAAAAAAAGAAGAGCTGAAAAAACTTCTAAGCTATAAAGAAAAACAGGAACAGATAATACACAGAAAACAGAACAAAATAATGCAAAATGAACTTGAAATGTTTTTTGACGAGAATTTCCTGTTTGAAACTTTTTTTGCTCCGAAAGATATGCTCACGGGTGATACTATTCATACCAAAAAACTTTCAAAAAACGAATATTTTATAGGTGTAATCGATGCCATGGGTAAAGGGTTAGGTGCCTCTTTGACATCATTTAACGCATTGTCCTTTTTAAAACATTCAATAAAAAAAGCCATTGAATATAATGATTTTAACTTCGAAAAACTGGTTAACGATTTCGTAAACTATATTAAAAACATCCTGTTAGACAATGAAATACTGTGCGCTACGCTTGTATATATAAAAGATGACAAAATTTATTATTCCAATTTCGGGAATCCTCCGATACTTTCTTCCAAAAACATAATTCCGGCAAACAATTATCCAATAACAGTAAACACGCAACAAACACACATCGACAGCATTCAAACAGAAAACAAACTGCTGATATCAAGCGACGGTATTTTTGAGTCACCTTACGAAGAAACTATTTATTATAAAAGGCTTAAATCAATATTTCCCAAAATCACTTTTTTAAAAGAGCTCATGGAGGACTTTTACGCCAAATCCCATCAGATTGACGATACCTGCCTCGTTTATATTACGAAAGAGAAAAACGGATTTCAAACTCTTTTTGAAGATACGCTGGAATTAAATAAAAATGCAATCGATCATTTTCTTGAAAAACTGATATCCCAAAATATCCCGCTGATTGAACAGATTCATCTGATATTACACGAAATACTCACTAATACATACGAATACGGTATCTTAAATATTGAAAACAAAGATATTCCGAAACATAAAAAAAAGAAGCTTAAAAATGATGAAAACAAAAAATTTTTCGCTAAAATTAAATTAAGCAAAAATGAAAATTGGCTGAAAATCGAATACGAAGACACAACAAAAGGGTTCGATGTTCAGACAATAAAAGACGCATTTTACAAAAAATATCACGGGAGGGGGATTAAAATCATAAAGCACCTCTCCTACGGACTGTTTTTTAACGAAAACGGAACGGCAATTAAAATCTTCTTAAAGGTTAAACAATGAAAATAGAAATAAACGGAAACGAAATAAATATAAATTCTCCTGTAGTAACAATTTCTGACGTTGAGAAACTGTTACAGATTCTGACTTCCAAAGAAAACGAACCTCAAATCATATTAAATATTAAATCTTTTTCACTTCCTTCAAGTATTATAGGGGAACTTTTAAGACTTCACGACAAAGGGGTTGCAATTATGATAAATGTTTACGATAATACGCTTTATGAACTTTTAGACGCTTTAAAACTTACACAAAAATTTAAAATAAGGAAGATCTGATGCATTCTATCGTCAAAGACTTTAACCTAAAACTGCTTGGAATCAACCTCTTAACGAGTTTTATTCTTTTATTGTACACATATTTCGAATATCCCGGCGATTTCATCTCCACGGCTTTTGAACATCTTATAATCGCCATAGTTATTCAGGTGGCTGCATATTATCTTTTAAAATATTACGTAATAAACCCTATCCAGGAATACATTTCTATTTCAAAAGAACTAAGCGAAGGGGACGGTGATTTAACAAAACAGATCAGTATTAAACAGCACAATGAAATCAAACAGGCCGCCGATTATATAAACAAATTTATTTCAAACGTAAGAGAAGTGATTATCGACATAAAAAACACAAGTTCTATTGTGTCAAATAATACAAAAGAACTGGAAAATATTGTAAAACAGCTAAAAAGCACAATACACCAGACAGACGTGGAAGCAAGCGAAATTTCAAAAATATCCAATACGCTGGCACAGCATCTTGACAAAACGGAAGCATCAGTAGCTTCAACTACAGATACGTTAATAAAAACAGCCGACTTTTTAGAAAATTTCAGCAATTCTTTAATCAAAACAACAGATGAAATTATGAAAATAAATTCAAAAGAGCAGGAACTAAACAACCTCCTTCACAATCTGAACTCTCAAACCGAAGAAATAAAAAACGTTTTACAGATAATTTCAAGTATTACCGAACAGACCGAGCTTCTTGCGCTAAATGCGGCTATAGAGGCTGCCAGAGCGGGAGAACACGGAAGAGGGTTTGCGGTAGTTGCGGATGAAGTCAGAAAACTGGCGGAAGAAAGCGCTAATTCTCTGGTAAATATAGAAACCATTATCAAAAACATTACTCAAACCATTGATTTAACCTCAAATGAAATCAACAATAACTCTGAAAAAATGAATGTTTTAGCCTCTCATACTAACGAAATCACCACACAGCTGGAGCAAATCCTGCAGATGAATAAAGATAATATATTATATGCCAAAGACGCTACTAAGAACGTTACCATCATGGCGTTTGAAGCAAAACAGCTCATGACCCACACTGAAAAACTTACCGATATTTCCACACAAAACGTTTCAATAGCAAAATCGATTTCAAAAATTACGGATATGCTAAAATCCGCATTCAGCAAACTTTATAAAGAAGTGTCAAGATTCAAAGTGTAAACAGGCAAATCTGTAATCACAGAATTTACACATATCTTTCTCTTCGCTTCTTTTAATCTCTCCTGATATAGAATCAAGCTTTTTTTCAAGACTTTTAATATCCGGATCCACTTTTATGAGTTTTACGTTGTATATGTCCCAATAATATATTTCGCTCTCAGGCATCAGATATTTATATACTTCTGCCTGCGTTAAATCTTTCAAATAATCCTGTTTTTTAGAAGTTTTATAATCATAAATTTTATTTCCTATGACCCTGTCGGCCCTTGCCTGAATGATGAAATTTTTATATTTTCCGGAAGGAAGCTGTATTTCGCACTGCGCAGGTTTTGTCAGTTCTTCAAAATCTATATAGGCGAATTTTTTTATTTTATCCTCCCACTCCGATTTAATTTCAAAATACTCTCTTTTAGAACAGTTTTTCAAAAGTTCCGACATTATACGTGAGAAATACTCTTCCGCAGAACCGGGCTGTGTTTTTAAAACAATCTGCAGTGCGTTATGCAGTCTGCTTCCGAAATAATCTTTATCCTCATCGTTTTTAATGTTTAATACATACGAAAAATAATATTTCATAGGACACTCAAGCAGCGTTTTGAGCTTGGTAGGGGTGATTGTTTCCGGAAGCTCAAACGCTCCTTTATATTCATAAAATTCAGGTTTGCTTGTTTTATAAACGGCCTGGGAATAATACTCATCCCTGTTTTCCCCAAAATCCAGACCCAGTTCGTATAAAAATCTGCTGGGTTCCTTTTCTTCGTTTTTCACATATGAAATTTTGGCAAATTTGGCATTAAGCAAAATATTATAATAATAGTTTTTCTGCAGAGCCTCTTTGTCTTTTCTGGTAGGCAGTTTTGCTTTTTTTCTTATTGCAGAATTTAAAAAGAAATCTTTATCTCCCACGTTAGGCACAAATTCATCGTTAAAATCGGCTATAATTACTCCGTCAAATTTCATACCTCTGCTTTCAAGCACGCCCATAACAGTAACTTTTCCGCCTTTAACGTCGTCAAAAGTAAGGTTTTTAAATCTTTCCAAAAGAAAATGCAGTATTTCTTCTTTGGAATAATGTTTTAACGCATCCAGCTTTGAAATTTTATAAATCTCTTCATCAAGAAGCTTTCTTTCTTTTAACGTTGCATGCTTAAGCACAAACTGCAGTATTTCGTCAAAAGTGTTCAGTTTTTCAAATTCTTCAATTTTTTCTTTTGCCTTCAGATAAGAAACCTCATCTTTTTGCACAGTATAATTATAAACAGCCTCCAGCATAATATAAATCTGCGAATGTGTAAAACTTTCCCCCATGGCAAAATTGAGATTGTTTTTCGTATCCAGCAGTTTCAAATACCTGCTGTATGTCTCATCCGGCAGAATTACTGCTATTTTTTCTGGTTTAACACCTTTAGCGACCATTTCTTCTATACTGGCAAAAATATATGAAGTCTGAGCTATTCTGCTTGAAAAATGCTCAACTTCAACATCCGCCATATCAGGCAGGGGCTTATAATCCAAAACTATGTTTTGATGTATATCAAACCTGTATTCTCCTAATTTAAATTCTCCGAACATTTTTCGTATAAGATTTCTATTATACGGAGTAACCCTGAAAACCATTTCCACAGGCACGGGTATGTTTTTTATAATTTCCAGATCCGTTTTGGGCAGATATCCGCTTAAATATATTTCCGTTTTATCTATATTCTCAAAAAAGTTTCTGTTTATTTCGTATTCTTCCAAAACGGTTTTATCATACAGGGAATTTTCTTTAAGCAGTTTTTTATATTCATAATAAATCTCTTTAAGCACAGACAGATGCTCTTCATATTCCAGGTAGGTGTCTGCCAGTTCAATATCTTCAATGGATCTTTTCTCAAGATAAATCTCGTTAAAAAACGAGATAATAAATTCAGCATTCTTAAAAAAATTTAAAAAATCTTTTTTTAAACCCAGTTTTTCTATATCAATATTTTCCAGAGCTTTATATAAATAAATTTTTTTAAAATCGCCGTCTATTAAAGAAGCGTTTTTTACAATTATACATTTATCTAAAAATTCGCCTATAGTAATAAGTTTAGGAAGAAATGAGTCGTTTTGGCTTTTTACAAACTCTCTTATCTCCCTTTTGGTGCTGAAAACCTTTAATATCATATTTTTTCGACTCTGATAATTCTGTTGCCGTCAATAACCACTCTTACTTTATCTCCGGCCTGAATGTTTACGCCTTTGACAATAGCTACGATATTTCTGCCGTCGTCAAGTTTTATATACAGTTCCTCGCCGTTTGCCTTATCGGCTTCATATCCTGCATAAGCTCCTCCAAGGCCTCCTAAAAGTGTAGTCAATACGTTTCCTTTTCCGTTTCCAAAAAGACTGCCTATTACCGTTCCGGCTATGGCTCCCGTCATTACTCCGGTTCCGTTATCTTTGATAATAACTTTTTTTACACTTGTAACAACTCCTGTTTTATAGGTATACATTACATTCACATCGCTTAACGCAACTTCATTTGAATTATACATCTGAGTACATCCAGTAAATAAAACGGCACCCAGTCCAAGCGCCATAATCATTTTTTTCATAACCGTCCTTTTTTTATTAGTATTATACATTATTGCAATTAAATTAAATTAAATTCCTGAAAATTAGTTTCACTTATTTTTAACTCATATAATGTATTATTAAAGAAAAAAAGAGGTTCGCAATGCAGGTAATACAAGATATTAAAAGTGAAATTTCAAAAGTTATTATAGGACACGAGCATTTAATAGACTCAATGCTTATAGGACTGATTACAGGAGGCCATCTTCTTGTGGAAGGGGTTCCGGGTATTGCCAAAACAAAAAGCGTTTTAACTCTGGCAAAAACAATCGGTCTTGATTTTAAAAGGGTTCAGTTTACGCCGGACCTGCTTCCGAGCGACATCACGGGAATTGAAATATACAATCCTAAAACCAATGAGTTTGAAATAAAAAAAGGGCCTATTTTTACAAATCTTTTACTTGCGGATGAAATCAACAGAGCTCCTGCAAAAGTCCAAAGCGCCCTGTTGGAAGTTATGCAGGAAAAACAGGTAACCATTGCAAAAGAAACGTTTAAACTTTCCCCTCCTTTTTTAGTAATAGCGACTCAAAACCCTATTGAGCAGGAAGGAACCTACCCTCTTCCCGAAGCACAGCTTGACAGATTTATTATGAAAATCAACGTAACATACAACTCTTTAGATGAAGAGATCCTTATAGTCAAATCTCAAAGCGCCAAAGAGCCGTCTCAGGTAGCGACAATAGACGATATTTTGAACCTGCAAAAAAAACTTGACGAAATACATATGGACGAAGAACTTTTAAAATATATAGCAAAAATAACGGATGCGACCAGAAATCCTCAGAAATACGGTCTTGAAACAGCTGAATACATCGAATACGGCGTAAGCCCGAGAGCTACAATAGCTATGTATAACTGTTCAAAAGCGTATGCAATGATCCAAAACAAAGACTATGTCACTCCTCTGGACATTGTAAAAGTAGCAAAAGACGTATTAAGACACAGAATTATTTTAAATTATAAAGCGGAAATAGACGAAATAAGCATTGAAGACGTAATAAACGACGTAATAAAAGCTATTCCGATTCCTTAAAAGGCTGAAACTAAATGAAAACAAAAGCACTGGTTTTAAAAACCAAAAAGAGAATTTTCGGAGCGTTGCTTGGAAGAAATCTCTCCAAATTTAAAGGTAACGGACTTGATTTCAGGGAATTCAGGGAATACAACTATGGAGAAGACTCCAAAAAAATAGACTGGAAAGTATCCGCAAAAATAAATAAACCCTTAGTAAAAGAATATGACGAAGAAAGGGAGCTGAGAATTATTATAGCCGTTCTTAAAAGCGGCACGCTGTTTTTCGGAAGCAAAAGACTTAAAACGGAACTTATAGCCGAAATTATAGCTTCTTTGGGATTGGCCGCCTTGGAAGAAGATAATAAAATACAGCTTGTGTTTTTGGGTAAAAATAAAAAAATATTCAAACCTACAAAAAATAAAAAAAGCGTTTACTCTTTCGTAAACTACACGCTTAAAACAGACTATTTACAAGAAGACTACACTCAAAGCGACATCGATTTTCTCAACAGCTTTAAAAAATCCCTTCTGTTTATTATAGGGGATTTTTTTAAACCTGTAGAACTGAGAAACCTGAAACATGAAACTTATGTAATATCCGTAAGAGACAAATTCGAAGAATCGCCACAGTTCAGCGGCTATACGGAAATAGTAGATCCCGTAAGCCTAAATTCGGTAAACGTATATTTCAACAAATCGTCTATAAACAGACTGCAAAAACATATAAAACGGCTTGACGCAAAAATCGCCTTGCAGTGTAAAAAAAGCAAAATACCTTTTACAAAAATATACACGGATGAAGAGCCTATATATAAACTCATAAAGCTGGTGAGGTAACTATGGATCTGTTAAAACAGTTAAAAGACATAAAGCCTAACGCTCATATAATCGACTATCAGTTTTATATATTCGTTATTTGCTGCATTATTGCAGTAATGCTTGTTTTATATTTAATATATAAATTTTTCAAAAAGAAAAAACCAAACCCTTATTTGCTGAAACTTCAGAATTTAGACTTTGGCGATTCAAAAAAAACGGCATATGAATTTTGCGAATACGCAAGATATTTTCTGAATGACGAAAACAGAAAAATTTATGAAGAACTGGCTAAAGAGCTCGAAAAATACAAATACAAGCCTAAAGTAGAAAAACTTGACGAACAGACCAAACAGAAAATAAAACAGTTTATAGAGGACATAGCACAATGAGTTTTGAATATCCCGTATTTTTATTAATCCCGGTTGTTTATCTTTTAATGAAATATTTTTTTACATCCGCCGATGACAGAATAATATTTCCTAATACGCAGCTTTTCGCAAAATCGGTAAGCAGATTTTCTCTGCCGGAATTTTTAATAATTCTTTTTTTATCTGTCGCACTGGCTTCTCCTGTAAAAAGCAAAATCATAACAAACACATACAAAAAAGGATATAATATCGTAATAGACCTCGACACAAGCGGTTCTATGGAGGAATTTAATAAATTAGGAGCCGCAAAGGCGGTAAGCCTGGATTTTGCAAAAAAAAGAAAAAACGACGCTTTGGGACTTGTGGTATTCGGAAACATAGCTTATATAGCCTCGCCTCTTACTTTTGACAAGAAAACGTTTAATGATATTTTAAAAAGAATATACGTATCAATCGCAGGAAATAAAACAGCTATTTACGATGCGCTTTTTTTATCGTCAAACCTTTTTAAAAACACGAAAGGCTCAAGAATTATAATACTTCTGACAGACGGTATGGACAATGCAAGTATAACGCCTCTGGATGTGGTTATTAAAAAACTGAAAAAAGAACATATTAAAGTATTCGCAATCGGTATAGGAAGCGATGCCGACGTTAGCGTTTTACAAAAAATAGCCAATTCGACAGGCGGTAAATTTTATCTTGCATCTTCTTTGGAAGACCTTCAGCAGATATATAAAGACATAGACAAACTTACAAAAAGCAAAATAAAATCCAATATCCAGATATTAAACACATATTATTACCAGTATCTGCTTTTTATAGCTATTTTACTGTTTTTATTTTACTTATACCAATACAGGAAGAACATATGGAGTTTCTAAACGGTTATTTTTTATTGTTGCTGCTTATTATACCTGCGTTGTTTTTGATAAAAGACAAAAAGCTTCCTTTTTCAAAAGAAGTCGCACAAAAAATAACACTAAAAGGCAAAATACCTAAAAAATTAAAATTTTACATTCTGCTTGCAAGTTTCGCTCTGTTTGTAACAGCATTAAGCAGGCCCGTTATCGACAACGGATACATAGCAATAAAAGCTCCTGTTCAAAACCTTGTAATAGCCCTTGATATAAGTCACGAAATGGACAAAACGGATCTTTATCCGAATAGATACAAATTCTCTATTTCTAAAATAAAAGTCCTCTTAAAACATCTTAACTCCCAAAATGCGGCTCTGATACTGTTCGACAAAAACGCATATCTTATTTCAGCCCCTACAAAAGATTACGAATCTCTGATATATCTGCTTGACCATACTGATATCAAAGACATGCAAAGAACTCAGACAAGCGATATAAACAACATGATTTCTTCAGCAAAAAAACTCGTAAAAAATCCTAAAATAGTTATTTTTACTTCGAATATATACATTCCTAAAAAAGACAATATTTTCGTATATCTGTGTAAAAAAGCGGATATCAGAGCAAACAGCGTTTTTCAGGCGGAATACTCCAACAACAATATAAAAACGCTGGCAAAACTTCTTAATTCGTCAAAACATAAAGATATAAAAATAAAAGACAAAACGGAACTGTTTTATTTTCCTCTCGGACTTGGAATAATTCTGTTTTTCTTTGTAATATTTTTTCCTCTTAGGAGAATAAGATGAAAAAAATACTCTTTTTACTTATAGCAGTAAATCTTTTCGCTTTCGATTTTTTCACTATAAAAAAAGCGGATGAATATTATAAAAAAGGACAATATCTTTCAGCGGCAAAAGAATATGAAAAAATACATTCGCAAAAAGCCCTTTATAATGCGGCAAACAGTTACTATAAAGCCGGAGATTACAAAAAAGCGATTTCTCTTTACAGTAAAATTAATGAAAAAGATTTAAAATTTCAAAAATATTATAATACGGGTAACGCTTATGCTCTTTTACATCAATATAAAAAAGCCATAGAAGCATACAAAAAAGCATTAAAAATAAAAAAAGACAAAGATGCGGAATATAATCTAAAACTGATAGAGAAACTGCTAAAACACAAACACCAGCAAAAGAAAAACAACAAAAAAAACAATAATAATAAAAATAAAAAGAAAAAAAACGGCAGTCAAAATAAACAAAACGGCAAAAACAGTAAAAACAATAAAAATAAAAACGGAAATAAAACAAAAAACAAAAAACAAAATAAAAATAATAAAAACACTCAAAAAAACAGACAGCAAAACAATAATAAAGAAAAACAGAATAAAAAAACAGCAAAACAGCAAAATAAAAAACAGGAAAAAATGCAAAAACAGCGAATTGTGAAAACAAAAGAAACAAATACAAGCGATATCAGAATGAAATTTTATGAAAAACAGTTAAAATCTCTGCAGTTTAATACATTACTGATACCATTAAAAGGAAACGAATGAAAAAAATACTGTTATTTTTAATACCTATTTTGATGTTTGCGTATGTCAATGTAAGCGTAAACAAAAAAACAATTTACCCCGGTGAAGAGGTAATTTTTACAATCGAAGCCACCGGAAACAATATAAAGTTTCCAGCCATAAAAAATATAGACGGTTTTCCGGTCCAGGGTACGGCGGTTACGCAAAATATAACCATATTAAACGGAAACATGCAAAAAAGCGTTTCCAAAAGCTATATATTCTTTCCGACAAAAAGTGTTACTATTCCGTCATTTACGGTAAATGTAGACGGAAAAGATTTCAAAACAAAATCAATTAAAATAACGGTAACAAAGCCTAAAGAAAGCAAAAACGGCAATTTCAAACTTAAACTCTCCGTAAATAAAACAAAAGCTTATATAGGAGAACCTTTAGTATTTAAAATCAAATTTTTTCAAAAAGAAGGTACTTCCCCTCAAAGTATAGAAATACAAAAGCCGAATTTCAACAACTTTTATACAAAACAGATTTCAAAAAAAGAATATATTAAAAAAGGTTTTGACATTACCGAATATTCGTTTTTAATAATTCCTCAAAAAGCAGGAGATTACAAAATAGGACCTATTCTTGCAAAAGTCGGATATTTAAGCAAACAGACGCCTTTCCAAGATCCTTTTTTCAATCTGATGACCTCTACCCTAAAATATACAAATATTTTTTCTAATCAGGTAGATATTAACGTATCTTCAATCCCGGCCAACAGCGTTTACGGAAACTTTAAAGCATATTTCAGTGCCGATAAAACAGAAGTAAGCGCAAACGAACCGGTAAAAATAACCCTCAATATCAGCGGATGCGGAGATTTTTACGATTTACCGGATTTTAAACTGAACATTCCTAACGCTACGGTTTATGAAAACTCTCCGGTAATTAAAACTTTTATAAAAAACGACAGTTTATGCGGCACTTATACTAAAGAGTTTACTCTGGTATCCAATCAAAGCGTATCAATACCTCCTATCGAATTTAAAGCCTTCGACGGAAAACTAAAAACGGTCAAAACCAATAAACTCCTTATTACAGTTAAAAACTCTAAAAACAATCCCCCTGTGCACACAATATCAACACATACAAATCAAAAAATAATATATAAAACAAAAACAAACTACATTCTTCTTGGCCTTGTATTTGTTATAGGAATAATAGTGGGTATTTTAAGCATATATTTAATTAATTTAAAATCATCCTCAAATAATGATTTAATAAAGCAGATAAAAAAAGCTGATGAAAAAGAGCTGTTTAATCTGCTTTTAGAATATTCATATTATCCTGAAATCGAAAAAGTCTTAAAAGACCTTGAAGAAAACATTTACAACAATAAGAAAAATAAAATAGACAAAAAGAAAATTATCAAAATTATTAAATCAATAATAAAGAAATAATTTTTTTCTTTTTTCTCTCAAAAATCCCTTGACATCAAAAAAGTTATTGCGTATAATTTCAGTCCACAACGACAAGTTGTGAAAGAAAAGCTGACCCGTTAGCTCAGTCGGTAGAGCATCTGCCTTTTAAGCAGAGGGCCGTTGGTTCGAATCCAACACGGGTCACCATGTCCCCTTCGTCTAGGGGTCTAGGACACCGCCCTTTCACGGCGGCGACAGGGGTTCAAATCCCCTAGGGGACGCCATAATTCCTAGACCGGTCGCTTAGCTCAGTTGGGAGAGCACCAGCCTTACAAGCTGGGGGTCGCAGGTTCGAGCCCTGCAGCGACCACCATTAAATGAGGAGCCGTAGTTTAGCTGGTTAGAATGCCGGCCTGTCACGCCGGAGGTCGCGGGTTCGAGTCCCGTCGGCTCCGCCATTTAACACTTCCCATTGCTTAGTGTCTGTCACTTTTAATTAACCTTTTCCGAAAAGTAACACATCTTATTAATAAAATTTATATAATATCTGTAATGTCTTAATTTAAGCAATTTTTAAGGAATAAATGATATATTTCTAATTACAAATATTAAAAAAGGAGCTAGTATGGCAGTAAAAATTACTGATACTTGTATTAACTGTGGGGCATGTCTTGATGAATGTCCAGTAGAAGCAATCGTTGACGATAGCGAAAATCCAACTGGAGAAGAAATTTATTACGTAAATCCTGATAAATGTGTTGAGTGCGTTGGTTACTACGACGAACCAGCATGTGCAGCAGCTTGTCCTACAGAGGGATGCATCGTTTGGGATGAATGCAAAGAAGGACAAACTTGCTCAGAAAACAGAGGTGAACCAGGAGAACCTGTAATCGATTAATCCTTTCACCCTCTTCTTTTTTCTTCAAAATTTGATATAATTCCTCTCTAAAAACTCAAGGAGAGAAAATATGGAAAAAACTCTTTCAATTATTAAACCGGACGCGGTAGCTAAAAATGTTATAGGAAAAATCATTGACAGATTCGAAAGCAACGGACTTAGAATAGCTGCAATGAAAAAAATCAAACTAACAAAAGAAGATGCCGGTAAATTTTATGAAGTACATAAAGAAAGACCGTTTTTCAACGACTTATGCGAATACATGAGCAGCGGACCTGTTGTAGTAATGGTATTAGAAGGTGAAAACGCTATTGCTAAAAACAGAAAATTAATGGGTGCAACAAACCCTAAAGAAGCGGCTCCTGGAACAATCAGAGCTGATTTTGCGGAAAGTATCGAAGCAAACGCTGTTCACGGAAGCGATTCGCTTGAAAACGCTAAAAAAGAAATCGCATTTTTCTTTGCTGAAAGAGAGATTGTTTAATTGGAAATAAATAAAAATTTCCAAAACCTTGAGCTTAAAGCCGAAAGTACAAAACAAAAAGACGGCACTTTTATTATTGAAGGAAAGCTTCAAGGAAGTGTAGAAGTTGAATGTATTAAATGTTTGAAGACATTTAACAAAGAAGTAAACGAAGATGTTAAATTTAAAGTCGTCAAACCTCCGTATAAAGGCTTTGACGAAGAGTATGATATAATTGAAATGGAAACATTCGACCCTGTAGAGCTGTTAAAAAGTGAAACAGAACTGATTAAAAACGATTATAACGTATGCGAAGATTGTAAAAAACAAGAATTTAACAAAGAATTTTAAGGAGAAACAATGGCAGTTCCAAAGAGAAGACACTCAAAAACAAGAGCAGCTAAAAGAAGAACTCATTACAAAATTAAATTAAGTTCTGTAATTAAATGTTCAAACTGTGGCGCTTATAAAAGACCTCATAGAGTATGCCCAAGCTGCGGTGAGTATTAATGAAAATAGCAATTGATGCAATGGGTGGGGACTTCGGTCCTGCTCCAATAATTGAAGGGGTAGCAAAAGCTCTTGAAAAAAAAGACTTTACACCTTATTTAGTAGGTAAAGAAGAAGAATTAAAGCAGCTGTTGCCAAAAAAATACCACTCCCGTGTTAGATTTATAAATAGTGACGACGTTATTCATATGGGAGAGAGTGCTACTGAAGCATTAAAAAGAAAAGAATCCACTATTTATAAGTCTATCGACCTGTTAAAAGCAGGAGAAGTTGACGGTGTTGTATCAGCAGGCCACAGCGGTGCGACCATGAGTTTAGCAACACTGAGACTCGGAAGAATCAAAGGTATAAAAAGACCTGCCATAGTAACATTTATGCCTACAATAAAGAAAAAATACTCTTTAGTGCTAGACGTAGGCGCAAATGTAGACTGCGACGCATATAATTTATATCAGTTCGCATTAATGGGCGAAGTTTACGCTAAAGTGGTTTTAAACACCCAAAATCCTAAAATAGGTCTTTTAAGCAACGGTGAAGAAAAAAGCAAAGGCAATTCTATCACCAAAGAAGCTTACGAACTGCTTAAAGATTTTGAAAGTTTCATCGGAAACGTAGAAGGCGGAGATATCTTTAAAGGCGATACGGACGTGATTGTCACTGACGGTTTTATTGGAAATATTGTGCTTAAAACAAGCGAAGGTGTGGCCGATACGATAGGAAAACTGATAAAAGAAGAAATTAGAAACTCAGGAATTTTACAAAAAATCGGCGCATTGTTACTCAGACCGGTATTTAAAGGACTGAAAAAAGCAACGGATTATGCGGAATATGGAGGAGCCCCTCTTTTAGGCGTAAACGGCTGTGTTATAATTAGCCACGGAAAAAGTAATTCAAAAGCAATAAAAAACGCTATTTTTCAAGCAGTTAAATATATTGAAAATGATGTAACAAATAAAATACAAGAGTCATTAAAGGTTCATTAATGTTTGCAAAATTTACCAGTATTGGTGCATATGTCCCTGAAAAAATATTAACTAACAAAGATTTGGAAAAAATAGTTGATACCAATGATGAATGGATCACAAAAAGAACCGGTATAAAAACCAGACATATTGCCCAAGAAGAAGTAACAAGCGATTTAGCATATAAAGCGGCTCTCGATGCTCTTAAAAATGCATCTATGAAACCAGAAGACATTGATATGATCATTGTAGCCACAATTACTCCCGATTATTTCACAATGCCATCTACGGCATGTGTTGTTGCCGAAAAATTAGGTATCGTCAGACCGGCCGTGGATATCAGTGCCGCCTGTACCGGTTTTATTTATGCTTTAGCCCATGCAAAAGCGTTTATTGAAAGCGGAATGTATAAAAACGTACTTATTATAGGTGCTGAAACGCTCAGCAAAATCGTAAACTGGAAAGACAGAACCACTTGCGTTCTTTTTGGAGACGGAGCCGGTGCAGCCATTATAAGTGCAACAGATAAAAAAGAAGAAGCAATTATTGATATAGACATCAATGCAGACGGTAAATTTCAAGATTTCTTAATCACTCCCGGAAGAGGCGTAAAACTGGGATGCGACACGGACAGAATATGGCTTGAAATGAAAGGGAACGAAACATTTAAAGTAGCAGTAAAAACACTTTCACAGTCCGTCAGAGACATTTTAAAAAGAAACAACATGACAAGCGACGACATAGACTGGTTCGTACCTCATCAGGCTAATTACAGAATAATTGACGCAGTTGCAAGAGCCATAAAAATGCCTGAAGAAAAATCAGTTTTAACAGTCCATAAATACGGAAACACTTCTTCAGCGTCAATACCTATGGCAATTAACGACATGTATAAAGCAGGTAAAATCAAAAAAGGCGATATAATGCTTCTTGATGCATTCGGAGGAGGATTTACTTGGGGAAGCGCTTTAGTCCCTTTCAATTAATTTTTTTTCACAGCTCTCTAAAGCGGATAAAACATTGTCTTCCAGTTCAGGCACATGTGAAAAAGCTATATCAAAAGCCACTTTTATACCTTCATAATCTGTATTTTCAAGTCTGTTTTTAATTCTTTTAACGATTTTATCTGTTATTTCCAAATTATTAAAAGTAAGTATTTTAAATCTGTGCCCCATTCTAAATACAAAATCTATATCTCTGACTGATTTTTTTATAGCCTCGGCATATGTTTTAATTATTTCATTAATTTTATCAGCCCCGTAAAAACCTTCCAGTATATTCATATTTTTTAGATCAATGTATATAATTCCCAAAGGTTTGTTAAATTCATTATACTCTTCCAGTAAAACATCAAAATATTTTTGATTAAAAAGTCCGGTTAAAGGGTCTTTTATTACTATATCCGCAATTTTAAGACTGAGCGTTTTAAAAGAAATCTCACCGATTAAATTATTGTCTTCGTCTACTATAGGAATATGCTTTAATTTATTGCTTCTCATAAAATAATACGCATCAAGAATATTTGTGGTTATAGGCAGTTTCTTCAGTTCTTTAGGATTTTGTTCTATATAATCTATTATTTTAACAGTCAATATGTTTTTCATAAATATTTCTAACATATCTGTACTTGTAAATATAAAAATCGGCTTATTGTTATCTACTATATAAAAAGTCGAAGTATCGCATTTATACATATAAGCAATCAAATCTGCTAACGTTTTATCTTTTATGTCACTCAGTTCTTTATAACATACTTTTTCCAGATAATTTTTAAGCGTCATATTTTGCCTTTGATATGTTTTTACAGCTAAGTATCTTTTTATTGTAGCATAGTTTTAAACTTTATGCTATAATTTCATCTCAATTCGTAAAAGGAGAAGCTATGCCTAAAATGAAAACAAACAGAGGGGCAGCTAAAAGATTCAAAGTTAAAAAAAGTGGTAAAATCAAAAGAGGTGCGGCATACAGAAGCCATATCCTGACTAAAAAATCACAAAAAAGAAAAAGAAACTTAAGAGCCCCAAAATACGTAGATAGCACTAACATCAAAGCGGTAAGAGACTTACTAGGTATTTAATTTAAGTGAAGAAGCGGCAAAGAAGGCGCAAAAGCCTCACGCTGTTGTAGCGTTAAGTTGCATAGATGCACGCCAAAATGACAAGGAGATAAAATGAGAGTAAAAACTGGAACAGTTAGAAGAAAAAGACATAAAAAAATATTAAAAATGGCAAAAGGCTTCTACAGCGGTAGAAGAAAACATTTTAGAAAAGCTAAAGAACAAGTTGAAAGAAGTTTAGTATACGCTTTCAGAGACAGAAAACAGAAAAAAAGAGAATTCAGAAAATTATGGATTATGAGAATTAACGCAGCTTGTAGATTAAACGATATAAGCTATTCAAGATTTATCAACGGTCTTAAAAAAGCAAACATTGATTTAGACAGAAAAGTTCTTGCTGATTTAGCAATGAACGAGCCGGAAGTGTTTGCTTCAATCGTTGAAAAAGCAAAAGCTGCTCTATAATCTTTTCCCTTTCCGGGATTTTTATTTTACAAATAGCGCCAGACACTGTTAATTTCAACACTGCTATATTTATCCACAATCAAACAAAACATGAAAGCAACCACGATAAATTATATAAGTGCCAGACACTAATGTCGTATTTTTAAGGTCCCCAGACACCTGCGGCACAAGATGATAGGAGGTGCTCTGCTCCCTTCCGGGCCTGAAGCGTTGCCTCCTACCACCCTTGCACAGGGCTGAGGATGTGGAATTATACCATATTATATTTCTTTATCAAGTTTTTGTTCCATACAATAATATGAAAAACTCAAAATTCCGATTGCCGGAGCAAATAAATTTACTACCGGAATAAAATTAAACAATACACTGAATATGGAATAAAACCATACAAGTTTTTTATTTTCAAAATCACATCCGAATTCCATTTTTACACTTTCGCTTAAAGCGTTTTTAATTAAAAAACTCCATAAAAATATTATTACAAATATATTTAGCACAGGTATAAACAGCAAAGGATATGTTAGAAACAATAAAACTAAAAAGAAAAAAAGATCTCTGATTAAAATATAAAAAATTTTAACTCTTGAAAACTTGTGAGGTATTTCTATATCAGGATATTCGTTTTTAATAATATTATTAACTTTTTTTATACTAATAAACAAAAATCCCAAATATAAACTTGCAATATAAAAAGAATAAAATACGAATATATTAAATATAACCGACACCGCTTTTTCTATCGTAGTAAATGGAAAAATCCTGATTAAATGCTGAATATACTCTATCATTCCGTCATAATAATGCATAAAAACAAAACTCCAAAACAGAGCGACTATCAAAGAAATAAATACGGGCAGTATTTTTTTAGACAGCAGCTGGTTAAAGAGTGAAAAAATCACTCCAAGCGTTATAAGTATCATCTGAAGCCAGAAAATCATTAATATAAATTCAGCTCCGGCAACCTGCAAAAATTTAAACGGCAGAATATTAATCAAAACTGACGTTACTATTAAAAAAGGATCCCACAATAAAAAAGAGAGTCCAAACCATACTATAGCCCAGAATATTCCGTTTATAACCGAGACAGTCGTCAATTCCTTATTTAAAAGACTTTTAAACGCAAGAGACAATGAATATAAAAATTCCATATTAATCCTTTTTAATTTTAATTTCAAACGGTACCGATTCTTTAATATGCAGATCCTGCTGAGGGAATGGAATGCTAATTCCGGCTTCGTTTAACGCTTTATAAATCATTTTCAAAAACTCGCTTCTCGTTCTTCTCGGTCTTCTGGCATATTCCCCTCTTACCCATATAAACAGTTCAAAATTCAAACTGCTGTCTCCAAGCTCCAAAAACACTATATGAGGTTCGACATTTCTGTCTTTATATTTTTTAATATAATGAAGATTGGAATTTTTCAAAGCATTAAGAACCACTTTTTCAACTTCATCAACATCACTGCCGTAAGCAACGCCAAAAGGAACCCTAAATCTGACAATATCATCTCCCAAAGTCCAGTTTATCACATTGTTTTGAATAAAACTTTGATTCGGAATAATAAGGTTGATATTATCATTGGTTCTTATCACGGTTGAACGCATAGATATATCAACAACTTCACCTCTGGTATCCTGATCAATCTGAATATAATCTCCTACTTTTATACTTCTTTCAAACATAAGGATAATACCGCTTACAAAGTTGCTGACGACATTTTGCAAACCAAAACCTATACCGACAGACAAAGCACCTGCGATTATTGCAAGAGAGCTTAAATCAAGCCCCACTACTTTCAGTGCAATTAAAAATGAAAGCGTTAAAATAGTATAATATCCCATATTAGCCAGCAGGGTGGCTGTTGCATAAGAAATATTTTTACTGTGTCTTAATTTATAAATGATGTGTTTATAATATTTACCGATAAACCATCCAAAAATTAAAATTAAAACAAAAAGTGCAAAATTCAAAGGAGTAATAATCCTGTTTCCGACATTAAAAAGCGGATAATTAAACAGTGAAATTATTTTATGCAAAGTAAGTTCCGCTTCTTTTTTCGCTCCGTATACAAGCGCTTTTGTTCCAAATGTATAATTCTCAAAATCGGTTATAATCTGGTTAACCGCATTATAAAATTCTTTTCCGCTATGTTTAGAATATTTTAAAAGGTCATCATCGTCTTTAAATGCGTTTTTATTTTTATTTTTCAAATCGGAAAACCAAATTATCAGCTGATTATCAAACAGATGTTTATAAATCTCTCTTTGCTTTTCTAAATTAATTTTTATCAGTCTTTTTACATTCTGTATATTTTCTTCATTGTTTAAAACCTGCCATTTTTGCAAGTCAATATTAAGTTTTTCGAACTCTTTTTGTTTTTGCAGCAAAAATTTACGCCAATACTGAATATTCACTTTGGCCTGTTTAGTATCAAATTTTACGGAAAAAATTCTTTTTTGAAGAGATTTTTCCATTTTCCCCATATTTTCCGTTAAATATTTAAAAGTTTTATTATAAATTTGTAAAAGCTTCTCATAATAAAGATATTGAAGTTTAGAAGTTGGATCAGTTAGATTTTGTAAAATAGACAGTTTATCGTTAATTTCATTAATCTTACGAGGTAAATCGTTTAATTCTATCTGCAGTTCGATTAAATTATAAAATGATTTCAGATAATCATATTGATTTTTGAAATCAAGATTAATTACGGATTTATTAAATTTCAGTTCTTTTATTTTATTTGCCAACGCCACATCTAAAGAATAATTAGGCGAATTTTTAGCAACCTTACTTATTATCTGGTTAATCTGAGTATCCACACTGCTATCTTTTGCAAAAGAAAACATTATAACCATTAAAAGAAAAATAATTTTTTTCATAATATCCAAGCCTTTAACAAAATGCTTTTATATTATTATATCATTACTTATGAATTTAGTGTGAAATTATTGATTAGATTGAATAAAGAAGAGGAAGAGATTAAAAATATAATTTTGCCACTACTCTTCTGTTTTTAGCTCTTCCTTCAGCAGTATCGTTCGAAGCAACAGGATTTTCTTCACCATATCCTTTATATGTCAGTCTGTCTTTGCTTATACCTTCATTTATTAATGCTTCATAAACGGCTTTTGCTCTTTTTTCAGAAAGTTTTTTGTTATAAGCCGCTGAACCTTTAGAATCTGTATATCCCTGAATTTCAGCTTTATATGCAGGGTTTTTCTTTAAAAATTCAGCAAATTTATTTATTCTGTCCATAAACTGAGGTTTAATTACTGCGCTGTTGTTATCAAACGTTATATCAAAATTATATGTCATAGGACATCCGTTTTTGTCTACTACAACGCCTTTAGGAGTATACGAACATTTATCAAGATAATTAGGAACTCCGTCATGATCGCTGTCAATCGGACAGCCGTTTACGTCAACTTCAACACCTGCAGGAGTGTTTGGACATTTATCAACATTATCATAAACACCGTCGTTATCACTGTCAATTTGGCATCCGTTTTTATCAACCTCAACTCCTTTAGGCGTATTTGGACATTTATCCATTGAATCAACTACTCCGTCACCGTCACTGTCTAAAACTTTTTTAACAGGTTCTTGTTTTACAACTTTCTGCTCTGCACCGAAATTATAGACTATTCCGAAAATCAAACCGTAATGATTATCATTGTTTCCAAAATCTCTTAATCCCCTAAGTTCTGCAAATGCATCAAATTTATCATTGATAGGATATTTAGCTCCTAATCCCAAATCAGCTACGATATTGTCTTCATAATTGCCGCTTACCCACTGATAACCGGCACCTACAAACGCATAAGGCGTTAATTTACAGTTTTCCAAAGGAAAATAATGTTCGACATTTAATAAAGCTCTTGTTAAGTTTTCTTTATTTCCAAGTATTTTTTCGCTTCTTTCCAATTCAAATCTTAAAATATGGTTTTTTTGAAGATATTTCCCTACTCTTATATTTAAAAAATTATAATTCTCTATAGGTGAATTGCTTACATAGTTTCTTCCGGCTCCAACACCTACTTCATATTGATTGGAAGCTAAAAGAACAGCAGCAGTCATTGACATTCCCACTATTATTTTTTTCATTCGATCTCCTTTTTTAATTCAAAGTGGCCGGCATGGCCACTTCCCCCCTGAGCAAAATTATACTTGTCCAAAATGACATATAAATGATTTAAGAGTACCAAAGAGCTTTAATTCCTCCGACCAAAAACAAAAACGAAATTGCTCCTATTATAAGACCCATAATCCTGGTAACTATTTTTAAACCGTTTACACCCAAAAACCTTGAAATAAAAGCCCCGTTCCTCAAAATTAAATACGTCAACAGCGATGAAAACGTTATTGCTACAAACAGCAGTATTTTCCCCTGCAGGGAAGAATGTTTTTCACTTAATACTATTATCGTAGTAATAACTCCTGGACCGAACAGAATAGGAATGGCCATAGGAATAATAGCCACATCTTCTTTTTCTTCAGCAGCGTTGTGCTCGTCTTTTGTAGTATTGGTCGGAGCTATTTCCTTACCCTGAATCATGTTTAAAGCTATAATCAAAAGAACAACACCGCCTATCGCTTTAATAGAAGGGATATTTATCCCAAAAAATTTCAAAATCATACCTCCTGCCAGCATTGTTACCACCGAGGCTACAAATACGGCAAACGAAGCTTTGGCAGACACGTGTTTAATTTCCGAATATTTAACTAACGACAGCATAATAGCAGCTGCAGCAACAGGATTTAATATAGTAAGTATCGATATGGTGTCAAATAAAATTTCCCTGAACATTTTTCGCCTTTTTTATGTAACTATAACATATTAATTAAATCTTTAATTAATCAAAATGATTTATTATAATTAAGAAAAACACTTTAAAAAGGCAGCAAAATGAAAAAAATGATTTTTATTACTTTTATCGTAATTTCATTATTCGCAAATACGAAATTCGTACCTCAAAACGGAATATACATTAATACAAAAACTGCTGATAAATATTACAATCTTGAAAATGCATATATCCAAACGGAAACATTAATACATTTAATAAGAAAAATGTTAAACAATCAAAAATTTATTCGCCTCAGCAATCTTATGGAAACCGCAAAAGTACAGGCAAACACATCTCTTTTGTTAGAGAAACTTTTAAATTTTTTAGAAGGAGAAAAAGCATATTCAAATACTGAATTTGACAATTCCGGCAATATTGCCGGAATTAAAGGAATTTTAAAAGACTATATTGACTCTCAACTTTTTAATCTGCCTCAAAAAGCTAAAAACAATATTTTAAACTCCATAAATTCTTCAGATTTCATTTCTATAGCAAAAAAAACAGAACAATTACTAAATAACATCAATAAAAACAATGTAAAAGAAATTATTAATAATTTTAATCTTTTGTTTAACACCTATGTAAACAATATAAATCACTTAAATGTTCCTCTGTTAAAAAACTTCAATCCGAAAACAGAGCAAAAACTGATTAAAGACTACCGTATTGAAGCCAAAACGTCAATCATAAAAACATTAAAAATATTTAAAAAATATCTTAATAAAAACAAAGAAGTTTATAATCAGCAATAATCTATATTTATTAATTTTCTCTTTTTTTGTTTTTGATAAAATAAAGTGACAGACACCAATATAAAGAATTTAAATGGCGGAGAGGGCGGGACATGTTGACAATACCGAAATTACGCCTTTTTCGACATACTGTCAGTGGAATTGTCAGTGAAAAGTTCCAAGTTTCTGTCAAGCTGCAGGTGTTCGTTGTTGATAAATTTGGCGTAAGTCTCAAGCGTTTCCTGAGTGTTTCTGTGTTCGAGTATCTGTGATACGTTGAAAATCGGAACACCTCTTTTAATGGCAAGTGTGGCAAACGTGTGTCTTGTGTTATACATCACCCTTTTTTCTATATTACACTTTTCAAGTAAAGCATACCATTGAGGATGAAGTTTATCCGATGAATAATACCTTTTACCCGTTTTGGTTGTGAAAAGATTAAAAGTTTTATTTTCTTTGGCTTTTTTAATCAGCTCTTCAAGGTAAGGTTTAAGGTTTTGAAATACAGGAACTTTTCTTATAGAGTTTTTTGTTTTGGGTGTATCGATTTCGCCTTTTCTTATTCTTTTGTTTACGTTTATATACATCTCTTTAAGATTAATATCGCTTATGGTTAGAGCTATAATCTCACCGGGACGCATTCCCGTGTAAAAAGCTATTGCCAAATAACACTTAAACTGACCTTCCGCATTGTTTATTAAGAGTTTAACCTCTTCTTCGTTAAAAGGTTTCATTTCCCTTACTTTAACGTGTGAAGGCAGTTTAATGTTTTTAGCGTGATTGATTTGTATATGCTCATACTCTACGGCTATATCTAAAACGGCGATTAATATATTAAGGATATTCCTTAACCTTTTAGACGTTACCTCGTTAAGTCTTTTATCTATCCACTCTTTTATTTCACCTTTGGTGATTTCGTTTACCTTTTTGTGTTTAAAAAGCGGAAAAAGTTGGTTTACCACAATGTTTTCGTATTCATAGTAGCTTTTTAAGTTTTCTTTTTGTCTTAAGTAAATAGTGGCGTAATATTCAAACTCTTTTGGTTTAACCTTCTTATTCTGAATCTCACCTAAAAGTATTTTCCTCTCGATTTCGGGGATAACGTATTTTTTAGCAAGTTTAATATTTTCTTTGGTGTATTCCCTTTTGAGTGATTTTTGAACACATCTGCCGTTTATGTAATACTGAACGTATAATTTCCCTTTTCTATTAAACAAACTGACTTTTGGATTTTCTATCATCTCTTACCTCCTATGAGGTAAGTGTCAATCGTAATACAATTATAGCTCATTTAAAATCTCTTTAAAAGGATTTTCCTCTTTACCCGTTATCCATTTTTCCATCTGGGTAACGTTCCATAACGTTTTCTTTATTCCGTATGGTTCGTAATAGTGGATTCCTTTTTTGAAAAGTCTGTTTTTGTTTTTTAAAAGAAAGTCTTTGCTTACACCGAGATAATTTGCCATTTTAGAGGTAGAGTAACAAAAAGGCTTCATAGGCTTATCCTTTTTGTTACTTAATTATAATAAAGAATTTCAAAAAAACTCGAAATTGAAAAAATTTTTGAAAATTTCTTAAATTTTTTTATTTTTTTCACTAAAACGATTCAAATATCACTTCTTTATTATAATTAATCAGAAAAGGAGTTATCCCATGGATTACAGAAAAATAAAACAGCTAATCAACAAATTAGAAAAACTGCAAAAAGAAGAAGCCCTGCTTGAATCTAAAATAAAAAAGATAAAAGAACAGATTAATATCACTCAATCTGAATTAAACAGACTTCTCTCACTTCCAAACAATAACATTCAACAACCTCAAACATCTTCTACAATAAACTAATAACTGACTCACAATTTTATCTTTCCTAATTTCTTCTTCTTTTTTCTTGTAACCCATTAAAAAAATTCAAACTCATATAAATAGATTAAAAAGCACAAGCGTTTGAGTTTACGAAAACGTGTAGTGCGTACGCACTACGCAATTGTTCGGCAAGCTCACAATCGCAAGTGCGTAAAGGAGTTACGTAATGATTAGAAAATCCTCAATCCATATTGAAAAAGCGAATATCGGTGAATTCTATCACAACAGCAGGGAAAAGGATACAAACAATTCAATATTCAGTAAAGATGATAATTACTGCAATATAAAAGCAAACGAAGCCATGGAATTATATTTCAATGAACTTAAAAAAAGAACGGAGCTTTACCAAAGAAGAACGGGTAAAAAACTTCATAAAAAAACGATAACTCTTTTCAGTGCCATAATCAACCTTAACGAAAAACACACAAAAGAGGATTTGGAAAAAGTTGTAAGATTTATAGAAAAAAGATACAACACCAAAGTAATCCAATACTCAATCCACAAAGACGAAGGACACATAGACGAAAACGAAAATCCCATAATCAATTATCACGCTCATATACTCTTTATGGGAATAGACAACGAGGGAGTGAGTGTCAGAAGAAAAATGGACAGAAAAGATTTAATAACCCTTCAGGATGAAATCGCAAAACTCTTAAACATGCCAAGAGGTATAAACTATACGCAAGAAAAGAAAAAAAGACCAAAAAGACTTAATACCTACGAATACAAAAGAGCCATGAAAATTAAAAACGATGAAGTTTTAAAATTAAAAAAAGAGCTTGAAAAAGAAAAAAATTTAAGAAAACAAACTGAAGAGGAAAACAAAAAACTTAAAAAAGATTTATTGCTTAAAGACGCAGAAATCAGAAAACTTGAACTTACCAAAAAAGGACTTGAAAAAAGAATTCAAAAATTAAGAAACCAGATGAAAGACTATAACAAACTTCAAGAAGAAAACAAACAATACAAAATTTTCACCAAAGAAGATTACCAGACCTTATCCCAAATCAAAAAACTTTTAAAAGTTTCAAGCCTTAAAGACATAAACCATATGCTAAACGAGTTTGAAAATTCAATCAAAGAGAAAATCCAAAAAAGACAGCTTAAACTTATCGAGAAACACTCAACAGAAACGGGTATTCTCAATAAAGAAAAAGTTGTTAAAACAGATACGGCTAAAACGATAATCAAATCTACTACTTCCCCTACAAAAGACTACGGAAAAGAATTCATCGAAGCCGTTTTCAGAGTCAAACAGCTTCAAAAAGAACTAAAAGAAGAAAAAGAGAAAAATAAATCCTTAAAAGAACAAATCAAAGAGTTAGAAGATGAAAATGCTAAACTTAAAATTGAAAGGGGTTATGAGGAAATTGAAAATGAACCTGAAAGCATTGGTAATCAACCTTCTAATAAAAACAAATCTAATACAAAAATAAAGAAAACAAATCAATTCAATATTAAGCAAGATAAGTTTTAATATAATCATCAACCTCTTCTTTCAACCATTTAGGACTTATAACCCTCAGATTTGGAATCCACATGAGGAGTTTACGGATAATTTCGTTTTCATGAGTTATTTCCAGGTAAATCGTTGAAGTTTCATCACTGTTTTTAATAATTTTCTGAGTTTTGGAAATTGGGATTCTTTTAAGATATTTCGTAGCGTATTCATCGGCGAATAGCTCCACCGTAAAAGGCTCGGCAGTCGGGTCGAACCAAATGTTTACGGCTTTATCGAGATTTTTTAAAATATCTTTTTCAACTTCAAAAGATTCATCCGTAATTTCAAGGTGTTTGATACTTTTGATATGATAAGTTCTGTATTCATCTTTGTGATTCAGTGCATTTACATACCAATAGCCATCAAAATTTGAAATTTTAAGGGGTTTTATTTCAAAATCGTAAATTTCCCCATCCATTAAGTATTTGATTTTAAGAATTTTTTTATTTTTTATGGCTTCTTCAATTTTTCTAAAAGTAAAAGGTTCTATTTTTTCGATATCAAGCTTTGAATAAAAAACGTTTTCTTCGCTTATCAGTTTAAGCTGTTTAAGAAGAGGCAAAAGTTCTTTTTCAATACCTGCATTTTTGGCAATAGATTCTATTGCTTCAAATATCATCTCTTTTTCTTCGTCAATAATATTTTCAAGATAATATTTTCTGCTTTTGCTTTTTATGTTAAACCCTGCGTCTTTGAGATAATTTATGTATCTTTGGGCGGAGCGTTTTGAAATTCCGTATATGTTCTCAATATCTGTCGTGCTGAGATTTTCACCCGCATAAAACCTGTTTATCAAATCAAGCAATATTGAGAGGGTCTTTGTGTATTCTTTCGCTTTCATTTAAAGCCTTTTTGATAATTGTATCAAAAACGACACAATATGAATATGGTGAATTATATAATTTCTAAAAAGGAAAGTAAATGAAAACTTTATCTTCAAATATGGTAATTACAAAAAAATATAAAAACTGGAAAATAACCGTCAATATTAATAAATCAATAGAAAATAAAACTCAAACTATGATTTTTAAAATCATAAAAAGATTTATCAATTATGTTGAATTATACAACACTGCTTTCATTGAAAACGAAATCCTTTGGTTGTATATGAAAAATACAAAAGTAAAAAACAATGGTTTTATCGGAATAGTAGTAGAATTGAAAAATCAAAGTTTAAAAGCGCTAAAAGTGTTTGTTGATAAAGACAAATCGGTTTTAAGAAAAATGGCTAACTTTACAAAAGATAAAAATTTAACCAAATATTCTGACATGATTGAAATAAAGAAAAATGAAATATTCTCTTATGATATAAGGATGTTTGTTTTTGATGCAATTTTGAATGTGAGTGAAGTGTTTTTAGATGAAGGATATATTTAAGAGTTTCCATGAAAAGAGCAAGAATAATATTTGTTTATGAAAAGGAAAATTATGAACTATTACTGTTTTACAATGAAGGAAAGGCAACTCATTTTTTTCACAAAGAGTTATTTAAAATTCAAATATTGAAACCTTTTAACAAAGAAATTTCGTATATTTATCCTTTTCCCGGCGTATGGGCAGCAATGGGAATGAAAGATAAAATGTTTTATCTTGGTAATATAAATAATGATTATTTTAATATTTTGAATAAAATGTTTAAGTTACTAAATATTGACAAAACAAAAGTAAGAAAACTTAAAAGCGATAAATTTTACGGCTATTTATGGGGTGGAATGAAATAATGAAAGTATTTTATACGACCAATATAGGAAACGAAAAATTTTCTTCAAATCAGGATTCAGTTTTAATCGGAGATAAAACATTTTGCAATATTTCGTTTAATGAAGTGAAAAGTGAAAATACAGATAAAAACTTGTTTGCTGTTGCCGACGGTTTGAGCATTCATAAAGACAGCGGAATAATTTCATGTAAAGTTTTAGAGTTATTGAAAAATAAAAATATAAACAATTTCAGATTTTACTCAATTCAGGAAGAACTTGAAATTTTAAGACTGCATAACCGGGAACTAACCGGAGCGGCTTCAACGTTAGCCGGTGTGTATTTTTTTGAAGATTATGCGAAAATATTTCATTTAGGCGACAGCAGGGTTTATTTGTTTAGAGATAATAAATTAATCTTACTAACCAAAGACCACAATGTTAAAAACTGTTTTTTTGAAGGAAGAGAAAACCTTTCATCCATTTACAATATGCTTGAAGGGTATTTTGTCTGCGATATTGTGGAAAAAAGTGATTTTTTACTTGAAACAAAAACAATAAAAGTTCAAAAAAACGATGTGTTTTTTGTATGCACGGACGGGGTATATGAAAGCGTGAATTTATCTGATATTTTTAGTAAAAAAAACAGATACGAAATCATTTTTAAAAGCTGTTTGAGTGAAAAGATAGATAATTTTTCCTTTATTGGGATTGAGGTGTAAAAAGTATATAATAACACAAAGGGGATATTATGGAAAAAATAAAAATTGAATCTTTATTAAAACAAGTAGAAACAATTAACAAAAAATATGATGAAATAGATAAAATCACAGGTAGAAACTTTAATGTTTTTGAAGCAGGGAATATAGGGCATCTTGAAACTTTTCACACTCAGTTAATTGCAGAGTTGCTTTCACCAGATGGGAGTCACAATCAAAAAGATAAATTCTTAAGATTATTTTTAGAAACAATTGGATTAAAAAATTTGAAATTAATTAATCCTAAAAGTTATGCGGAATTTGTAATTGATAACAACAGAAGAATTGATATTTTAATTGAAGATGAGGATTTTATAATCGGAATTGAAGCAAAAGTTTATGCGAATGATGGAAATAAACAATTAAAAGATTATTTTGAGTTCCTAAAGAACAAAAATAAAAAAGAATTTAAATTATATTATCTTACATTGGATAGACACTTGCCGGATGATAAAAGCTTACAGGATTTAAAAATTGATGAAGAAGTGTTTTTACTGTCTTTTGAAAACGAAATTTATAATTGGCTGAACGAGTGTATAAAAGAAGTGAGTGATGTTCCAATTATCAGGGAAGGACTTTATCAATATAAATTGTTGCTTGAAAAACTGACAAATAAAAATACCCAAAAGGAGGTAGAAGTGAAAGAAATAATCGGAAAAGATGTTGAAAGTGTAAAAGCTGCAGATGAAATTGTCAGAAACTATCCTGATGTTTGGTATGAAAAAGAGCATGAACTTTGGATGAATTTATTTAATTTTTTAGTGGATAATTATTTTAAAAAAGAAGATGGTTGGGAAAATGGAGATAAAGATATTTATAATATTTGGTATGACGAAAATGAAAATAGAATTCCATATGAAAAATCTTTGGAGGAGTTAAAAAAAGCAAAAGTAAGAGGAATATGTTTGAAAAAAATAATAAATAAAAAATGTATATATATAGGGGTTGAATATGGCAATAATTATAAAAATTGTTGTCTATGGTATAAAGGGTTTAATGAAAAATTGAATAATTTTAAATTTGATAAAGATACTGAAAGTTATTGGATGTTTAGTGATATAGAATTAAGATTTTATCCAAACAATAGTTTGTCTTTTGAACTTTTTAATGATAGAGAATTTAATAGTAAAATTAGAAAATTAGCTAATGAATTAAATACATTAAAAGATAAATTGTTAGGAAAGCAAAATGAGCTTTCCAGATAACGAAACGACTCGGGCGAGTATAAAATATCAAAACAAAATTTACAGGATGTTTAACAATCCTGTAAATGATGAGATAATGAAAAAATATAATCAAGTAAAGAAAGGTTCCTGTTCGGCACCTTGGATTGCAAGGGATTTCGTATGGACGGTAAAAAACAATAAACTTTATTTATGCAAAATTTATTTGATACTTGAAAACAGAGACATCACAAAAGACATTATCCAAAATGAGTTATTTGCAGATTGGGTAAATGAAGATTTGAAACTTTTTATTTCAAAAGAGCCTTATATTTTCCCACAAAGAAAAAGAAAAGTCCTTATTTTGGAAGTAAAAAACGGAATAGTTGAAAACAGTTACGAAAAAACGGAGATTTATGAAATAAACGGAAGAAAACGAATTTTATGGGAGTATATGCAAAAATTTGTGGGGCATTTTTGGATTTATGAAAATAAAGTTTATGTAATAAAAGATGAAATTGAAAAAGCCGTAAAAATAAACGATGTATATAAATTAAACTCTTCCTTTAAAGGATCGTGGGAAAAATTAAAAAATGAAAATTATCTGTTTGATTGTTTTGAATATTATGAACTTCCAAGAGGTGAAGTGGTTTATAACGAAAAAACCGGAAGTTATATTATTAATGCAAACGAGAATATTTTAAAAAGTGATTTATTAAAATATAGAATTATCAGACAGTTTGAACTCGATAAAGATTTAGTTGAATTTAATATCTTAAAAGACGACACAATATAACTACTCAATCTTTTATAATTCCTTAAAACTTCAAAGGCTTCCTATGATTAGTTTTAAAGATAAAAACTCTCTATGTAAAAAACTCGGCTATAACAATTTAAAACCATGTCTGGAAAAACTTAAATTTTTGGAGAAAAACGGAATCGAAGCGTTTTTAAAGACTAATTTCAAATATGATTTTGTATTAGGCAGTGAGTTGTTTTTGAAAAAAGTTATTGAATTGTACGGAAATGATGAGGATATGAAAATTTTTGAAAAAACAAGAGAAAAATTAAGCAGAAAATCCGGACATTTATTTGTGAATACAAATTTTAAAAGAGTTTCTCAGCCGATATTTGTTTTGGCGTTTATGGAAGGACTTAGAAATATTTTAATTGACAGGGCAAGTTTTGAAAATAAAGAAGAGGAACTGGCGTATATTAGAAAATATGTGAAAAAACATTATAAAGAAAATAATGGCAAATTGGAACTTTGGGGTAATATTCAAAACTACATCTATAAAAGCGAGTGGTTTGATAAATATTTGGTAATCGATAAAGACGGTAATGTGATAAATCAAATGGATGAATTTAATCCTTCAAAAGCTTTTCTTAAAATAAATGGGAAAAATATTGAAATAAAAATGAAATGAAGGAAATTTTTGAAAAGCAATTTAAAAAAATTTTTAAGAAAGCATTTTAACGATAAAGCAGACTTTGTTAAAAAATTTGTTTCTATTTATTTATTGGGAGGATTATATTTTTATAAGCGGAAAAGATGAAAATTTTGAAATTTTTATTGGAGAAGACTATATTGAAATATGGCATTTAAAACCAAACGGTAACAGTGAAATAATTTCAAAAGAGAAATTTATAAACAAACTGCAAAACTTACAAAAGATGGAAATAGAAATCTTTGTAATATAAATGGAGGAAGCAATGAATGAAACATTTGTATTCGTTGATAAAGAAAACATTTATTACCTGCTAAATTTAGATGATAGATATGGAGTATTTATAAACACATTCAGATTTGAAAACGGTAAAGTAGCAGAATTTGAAACACCAAAAAAAGAGGTGTTTGAGAAATATTTTAGTTTTTGGAAGAATTTAAGTAACGTTGAAAAAAGAGATTATATTTATAATTTGTGTTTTGCTTTAAATTATAAAATTTCTAAAAGAGCTTTAAAAACCTTAGGAGAAGATTTTTGTTTTAGATATTTGAGAGATTTGGATGAGCATTTTTTATTTCAGGATAAGTTTGCAAAGCATTTTATTTTGGATTTTAAAGCTATCGAGCAAGGTAGGGAAGTTTTTTATAGACAACCTAAACTATTTCCGTTTTATATCAGTTATTTAGATATATGGATTACTGAGGATTATAAAATCATAAAAAACAATACCGAAATTACCACAAATGATGTGTTTCAATTAGAAGAGGAATATAAGAAAAGTTTAATTCCTCTAATAAAAAAGAAAGATAAAATTTACAGAGCAGTTCAAAAGGACAGTATAAAAAAATATTTTAAAACTAAAGAGTTTTTGAAATCTATGAATATATGCGACAAAAACATTGAAATTATAATCACTTTTTTCGATATTGCCGGAAATGATATTCATTTTAACACATGTTCAGAGGTTACTTTTGAAAGGCAAATATATGATTTGAAATTTTGGGGAATAAATGTTGAAATAAGCAGATTATTGTGGGGACTGATTGATAAATTCGGAATAAGGATAGTAGAAGCAAAATTAAATGTATGGAGTGAAATAAAAACGGATTTGCAGATGTTTTATAAAATATAAATAAAGAGAAGGATGAATAATGGAAAATAATAATCTCAAAACTTTATTTAAAATTTTTAGAATTTCAGATTACCAAAGAGGCTATGTTTGGGGATTTTATAATGTCAAAAATATAAAAAAAGCGGTAAAAGTATATTTTTATATGCTAAATCCAGAAAAGTCTAATTATTCAAATGAAATAAAAGAATGGTTAAAAAAACTAAATATAATAGGTTTTAGAGCATTTAAGCCATTGATAATGGCAGTTTTAATGAAGTATGATAATTTAGAAAAAGATAAAATTTTAGAAGTTTTAAAATTAGCAGAATTGTATATTTTTTTAGTTTTTATTATTTCAAAGAGAAGGGGATATACTGGAAATAGCAGATTTTATAGATACGCTAATGACTTTCATAAGAATAAAGATGTAGATAAACTTATTGAGAAAATTAAAAATGAATTATATGAAGATGAAAATACTTATAGGTGGGTAGCTATAAATAATTTTATAGATGAAATTGATAATTTATTTAAAAATTATGATGGATGGTATAGTTGGAAATATTTGAATTATTTTCTTTATGAGTATGAAATATATCTTCAAAAGGAAAAATTTAAAGAAGAAACTCAAAAAGTTAAATGGGATGATATTAATAAAGATAGTATAGAACATATTTATCCTGAAACTTCAAATTTAGAGTGTTGGAAAAAGATTTTTAAAGGTAAAAACAGAAAATATTTACATTCATTAGGAAATTTATTACTCTTGAGTATTTCTAAAAATGCAAGTTTAGGAAAAAAATGTTTTGAAGATAAAAAAGAAAGATATAAAAACGGTAGTTATTCAGAAATAGAAGTTGCTCGATATGAAAAATGGACACCTAAAGAAATTTATGAAAGAGGAATGAAATTATTAGACTTTTTATCTGATAGGTGGGATATCGAGATAGATGAAGAAACTAAAGAAAAATTATTATTTGGTAAAAATAGATGATATATAAACTGTCAGTTAAATTGTCAGTAAAAATCCGCCAAAAACGACTGACACTTACCTCTTTGATTTTTGAAAGATACCGAATTTACGGAGTTTTTGAAGTAATGGCGGAGAGGGCGGGATTCGAACCCGCGGTACCCGATGTGGGTACAACGCCTTAGCAGGGCGCCGGTTTCAGCCACTCACCCACCTCTCCATGTGTGTGGATTGAAATTATATCAAAAAAAATTTTAATTTCAACCAAAACACAAGACTAATTTTTAATTTTCCAAAAATTTTATTAATATTCACATATATTTTATAATCTAAGGAAAAAAATGAAAAAAGTTTTAATATTATGTACCGGCAACAGCTGCCGTTCTATTATGGCGGAAGGATTAATAAACAAATATTTTCCAAATATTAAAGCATACAGTGCGGGCAGCAAGCCAAGCGGCAGGGTAAACCCGAACGCAAAAAAAGTATTAATTGAAGAAAACGCATGGAAAGACGAATATCATTCAAAAAGCATTCAGGAAATTATGAATAAGTCACCCTTTGATCTGGCAATAACAGTATGCGACAATGCCGCAAAAGAATGTCCTGTGATTCCAGGGACAAAAACAATACATATCCCGTTTGAAGACCCTGACGGAAAAGATTATGAAGAGTTTTTAAAAACAAAAGAAGAGATAAAAAAAAGACTTTTTAGTGCGCTCCACACGCATTTTCAGGTCTGATCTCTTCAATTTCGCCTTTTATAAATTTATCTACCGCTTCTTCTACGGTAGGAGACATATTGTCAAAATAGACTTTAATACCAACCTGTTTAAATCCTTCAAGAGGTCTGCCGCCTATTCCGGCTACGATTAATGCGTCTGTTCCGAGACTTTGAATATTAGTTACAGCGTTACCGCAGGCACCTCCCGCATGTCCCGGATTTTCCACAGCGCTTACTTCTTTTATTTCTCCGTCTTCAATATCTACAATAATATAAAAAGGAGCCTTCCCGAAATGCGCTCCTCTTTTTGCAAGAAGTCCGTCAGGAGTTGAAGTAGGAATCACTACTCTCATTTTAACTCCTCTTTGATTTTTTCAAGCACTTCCGGTGCTGTATTTCCGTCTTTTTTACTGACTTTTATAGTTTTTACACCAGCCATTTCAAGAGCATCTTTCATATTTGGACCGAGTGCTCTTACTACGATGTAATCACAACCGTCCACTTTACTGGCTTTTACATGCTGATGATGATGTTCAACCTCATCTGCCGTATGTTCTTCTTTGTGATCGTGTCCGTGTTCGTGCTCATGCTCGTGTTCACCGGCATGAGTGTTTTCATTAAGTCCTACAAGTTTAAATTCATTTCCGTCAAATTCATATATTGCGAAATACGGAGCTCTCCCTGTTCTTGTCACTATTACCAAATTTTCACCTTCTACAGGCACTGCTATTTTTATAGACATATTAATCCTTTATTTCTCCCCAACCGAGGAATTCATTTGTACGCGGTAAATATAGCACATCTTTCGGTCTTATGTCAATATCAAGTTCTTTAATTAAATATTCCCTAACCTCTTTAATTCTCCAGAAAAACAGCAAGTCTCCTTTATAAGGAGTATTCGTCCAATACCCTACCCTGATTGGTATTTCCCATTCATTTGCGATGCTGTTTTGAATATCTACAATTAAATCTTCAAATTCCGTATTTTTAAGCTCTTTATGTTCATATTCTGCCAGTGCCCTTGCGTACGATTTGCATGCCGTTTTTATTTTTTCAATATTTTCGCTTTTTACATGCACATTTTCCAAAACACCTTTGAATATTTCCATTTTAAAGCTGTTAGTAAATTCTTTCTTTTCTAAATCATAAACTTTTACAAGCTCTTTTGAGATATTCTCTTTTGGAAGATAGATCTTTTCAGGTATTTCAATTCCTTCCATTACAGGGTATTTTTTAAATACTATTTTTTTAATTTCCCTGCTTATTTCTTTTATTTTAGGCTTTGTTGTCAAATATTTTTTAACAAGGTTTTCAATTTCTTTGTCTTTTTTAATGTAATAAAACACCACGGCACTCTCAAGTGCTTCAAGTATTGCGTTTCTTGGTAAAAACTTACCCTTCTCATCTTCTAAAAATCCGTTTTTTTCAAAAGACGTACCGCTCCAGAATATTAGCATACCGACTCCTTATTTGAATTCAGCCAGGGCTTTATCTATTTTTTCGCTGATTTTCTCATCAAACAATGCAATTGTCGGAACCATCCATTCCATCCAGTATCTCGCATCACCGCTTTTATTCTCACCGAAATACGCAAGAGCGATTCTTCCGAACCCCATCTCTTTTTCTATTTTTTTAGCATCTCTCAAAAATCTTCTCGGAACCGGCGGCAGTTCTTCAAACGGAAGCGGTTTACCTTCATCACCGTGTTTTTTTACAAGACTTGCGGCGCTTCCTATATTTCTTAACGCTTCAATAATATGTACAAATTTGTGTTTTTTCAAAAACGTAATTAAAAGCTCTCCGGCCGGCACGTGAAGTACAGGCGTATCAATATCATCTTCTCTTAAATATACGTATAAATATGCCCTGCCTTCAATCATTTCTATTTTTGCAAACAGTTTCTTGTTTTTAGGAAGTTCTTTTAGCACTTCAATTACTTCATGTTCTATATCGTTTTCGGTATATTTGTCACCTTCTTTTTTATCGGCTGCGGCAAAAAAGGTTTCTTCTCCGTCTTTTTTTCCAAAAAGCAAATCAAATCCCCATTTTTTAAGTGATTTAATCTTAAATTCCCTCTCTTTTTCAGGCTGTCCCAATGTTTCAAACACTAATGTATTTAGAAGCTGGATCACTCTAAGTTCAGTAATCAATTTAATCTCCTTTAGTTTTTTATAATTATAATACTTTAGTCATTTTATGTCAAGTTTAAATACAAAACACCTTTTTTTTATTCAATTAAAAAAAACAAAAGAAAATTTTGATTAAATTTCTTTTGGAGGAGTAAGTTTTTCTTGTTTTAGAAGTTTATCCCATAACCTTGAATCGTTCCACTCTTGTTTAATTCTATCACTAAAAATAATATCTTCAAATTTTATTTCGCCCATTCCTTTAAAATTATACGCATCTTCCCTGAAACATTCGGCATATCCCGTATCTGTTTCATGCACTGTAATTGAGTGAAGTTTTACTTCCTTTTCCCCGTTATTAAACTCCATCAAATTTAAAACCCTGTCAATTATTATAAAAAACACCCTGCTAAACTGCTCGGCAGACGGGTTTACAGGCAGTACAATCCATCTTTCGCTAAACTTCTTGGCATACTTTATATATTCATCATCATCTTTAGCCCATAATGTAATCGCATGGTCAAAACTGTCGATAAGATCTTTTATCGTAACCTTCATAAGCCCGAAATCGTATACCATTTCACCATTATCGAGATAATTTGAACTTAGCTTTACCTCTACTTTGTAACTGTGCCCGTGAATTGAACGGCTGCATCTTCTGCTTGTGCAGTTTCTGACTATATGGGCATTTTCGAATTTAAAAAGTTTCCTTATTATCACTTATTTCCTTTTTATTATTAATATAAAATTATACTTTACATAGTTATTTTTATTTAATTTTATCACATTTTTAGCTTTCTATAAGTGTCTGTCACTATAACTAGCGCGATATGTTTTTATCTATATTTAATTTTAAACACCCTTTTTTTTGCCAAAAAGCCTTATATGTATTCTGTCGCTGTAACAATACCCGTGTTTTAAGCAAAACCCAAATACAAATGGAGCGTTTTTTTCAAGTTCTTCCCTGTCAGCACCAAGAGGCATACAGTAAACCGCTGCATTTGTCTCACCGGTAATTTCTTTTATTTCATCGTTCAAATCTCTGTCAATTACAAATTTAAAAAAACTTTTCGGAGCGTTTTTGACATATGACGCAATTATTCCCTTTTTCACTCTTTTAGTATATTCTTCACCGCTGTTTGAGAGTTTTACGCTCATGGCAAACGCCGCTTTTTTATATGCCGGATATTTTTCAAAATTTATATCAACCGTAGTGTTTGTTTCTATCGTAATCTGCCCTTTAAACCATTCTACCAGCGGATACAGCTGTTTATAAAAAAGTGTAGGCTCGCCTCCGGTTATTACAAGATGAGTATTTTTATTAAGATATTTGGAAACTTCGGATTTTATTTCTTCCACATTCATAAGTTTCCATTCGCTTTTGTACGATTTATCAACGGCATAGTAACTGTCACACCCTTTTTCTCCAAATCCGGGACATTTGAGGTTACATCCCCCGACTCTTACAAAAACACTCGGATGCCCTGCGTATTTACCTTCTCCCTGAATGGAATAGAAGATTTCGCTTATGGGTATATGCCCCATAAAATCTGACGATTTTGTGGGGACCCCTTGATTTTTTTTTGTTTCGTTCTCAATTCTCAATTCTCAATTCTCCATTATTTAACTGTCCATTTTTTAGAAACAAGCACTTTGCCGTCTTCCAATATCTTACCTTCAAACTCATCCCCTGCATTTACAATTCCTACACCTTTAGGAGTTCCTGTCATTACGATATCTCCCTCGTTTAATCCAAAAATCCTCTCAATATCCTCAAACAAAAATTCCGGCTTGTACATCATAAGCTCCACACCTGCTTTTTGTATAAGTTCTCCGTTTTTATAAACTTCAAGCCCTAAATCATCTATATTTTCAAATTCTACAAAATCGCTGAAAACAGCCGCGCCTTTAAAAGCTTTAGCTCTCTCCCAAGGCAGTCCTTTTTTCTTGAGTTCACTCTGCACTTCACGAAGAGTGAAATCAAACCCGAATCCGACTTTAAGCGTATCGCCAATTAAAAAACATATTTCACCCTCATAATGCATAGAAGAATATTCAGGAAGTTTAATTTCATTACTGATACTGCTAAAAGGTTTCATAAAATATACAGGCTCACTCGGCATTTCGTTATTAAGCTCTTTCACATGTTCTACGTAATTTCTTCCCACACATACGATTTTATTATTCATAATATACTCCATTTAACTTTACACTTTTCATTTTTAATTTTTAATTTCTGTTAGTTTCGCATATCCTCTTCCGACTCTCGCAACCGGTTCAAAATCTCCGTCTATGTACATTTTGTGAATTTTTAAAAAGAAAGGAACTGTAGCCATTTCTTCATTTTCAAAAGTTCCGTAAAGTTCTGTCAAAAATGCCCTCTTACAGCCCTTCACAATAGGAGGAAAGTTTTCATCTATTCTTTCAAGCATAATTTCGAATTTCTCCGCTTCATTTACACCGAACGGCAGAACTTCTCCGGTTTTGTCCATTTTTTCATACAGTTCGACAGGCACAAGACAAACAGTCGCTTTTTTTGTTTCTCTTATGTTTTTGTATGTATCTTTCGGCTCGTCAATATCAGGCTTTTTTCTTCCAATACTTACCATCAAAAGAGGAGGTTTGCTTGAAATACCCGTAAAATAGCTAAAAGGAGCTACGTTTATTTTACCTTTATTCTCAGTCACAATCCAGGCAACCGGTCTTGGGATGATATTTCCGGCCATAAGTTTGTATATTTCTTTGCTGTCGGTTTTAGTAAAATCCAAAATCATCTCTGACCTTTTTTTGAAATTATATTATAATTAAGAAAAAAAGGCTTATTATGAAAAAGCTGATTATTTTCTTAAGCGGTATATTGTTCGCATACACAATTACAAACACCAAAACATATTATCAGAACATACAACCTTCAACACTGAAAGCAAATCTGGAAGTGATAATCACACACAAAAGCTTAAACGGTTTAATAAACCTACTTCATAAAAACGTTAACAGACTTAAAACCTTATGTCAAAATACTGTATATTCTTTTAATCCGGTGTATAAATACATTAATAAAAAAGAAGTCTTCGTAGATTATAAAGCCTATATAAATGCCGAGTGTCTGTTCAAAACATCCGAAATTAAAAAATTCTCAGCACTCATGAACAATCTGCAAAAAGCAAAAGTAAAACTTACATCTCTGAATTTCACAGTGACCGACAATGAAAGAAAATCTATAATCAATACTTTAAAAACAAAAGCTTATACGGATATTCAAAAAGAAACAAAAAATCTTTCAAAAAAACTGAATCAAAAATGTTTTGTAACGGATGTAAAAATATTCACACCTTATCAAAAGTCAGCCGGATTTTATACCATGAAAGCCTATTCCGCACTTCCGGTACCTAAACAGAACAAAAAAATATCAATAAAAGCAGATTATAAAATAGAGTGTTACTGACCGTATACCGTAATTACTATTTTTCTGCTGCTTGGATAGTCCCTGTGTTCGTTAAGATATATTCCCTGCCAGGTCCCTAGATTAAGTTTTCCGTCTGTAATCGGAATGTTCAGACTGACTCCGAACATTGAAGATTTAAAATGTGCCGGCATATCGTCTTTCCCTTCAAGGGAGTGTTCGTAATGATATCCGTCGGGAATTAAATTATTGGATATATTTTCCATATCCACCCTGACATCGGGTGAAACATTTTCATTTATTGTAAGGGAAGCTGAAGTGTGTTTTAAAAAAAGATTCATCATTCCGACATTTATATCCGAAATATTGATTGAAGAGAGAATTTTGTCTGTAATTACGAAAAAGCCCCTTTTCGGAGCTTTTACAGTAATCTCTTTTTGCTTAAAAATCATCAAGGTTAAGGCTTCCTTTGGAGTAGTTAACCACATTTCCTTCGAAGAAGTTTGTTTTTTGCTCGTTAAAACTTGAGAATCCGTCAAACCAGCTGATAGGATTTTTAAGTCCCACTTCAGGGAACAGCAGATCAAGCCCCATAGCCTGTGCCCTTTTATTTGCCAGATATTGTGTAAATCTGTCAATAAGTTCTTTGCTCATACCCAAAATCTCGTCATTTGTGATATACCATCCCCAGTCTCTTTCAAGTTCGTACGCTGCAAAAAGCATATCTTTAATGTTTTTTATAACTTCAGGAGTGAAAAGATCCGGAAATTCTTTTTTAATTTCTTTAAAGATGTTTGCAAATAAAAGCGTATGAGTCACTTCATCTCTTTGAATAAATCTGATCATCTGTGCGCTTCCAAGCATTTTACCGGCTCTTGCAAGCACGTAAAACGCCGCAAAACCGTTATAAAAATAAACACCTTCAAGGCACTGGTTAGCCACAATCATATAAACTTTAGCTTCATCATCTCCGTTAAGCGCTTTTGTGCCCCACTCTTCATAAACATTTCCGATAAATTCGTTTTTCTTTCTTAGATTATTGTCGACTCTCCACATTTCATAAATTTCATCCGTATTAAGAGAAATACTGTCAACCATAACTGCGTAGCTTTGTGAATGAAGAGCCTCTTCATACGCCTGTCTTACTATGCACATATTTACTTCCGGCGCCGTAATCCATGGATTTACGTGGTCCGGAGTATTATTTGTCTGGATAGAATCCATAAAAATAAGCTGGCTTAAAGCCTTATCATACATTCTTTTCTCAGCCGGCAAAAGCTGTCTGTACTGTCTTGCGTCTTCGGTTAAATCCACTTCTCTCGGAAACCATGTGTTTGCAAGCATCATTTCCCATAAATTATACGCCCACGGATAACTAAGTTTATTAAGATTAATTATCCCTTCCGTACATCCGTTAATTATCGATGTAGTAGAACCTTTATGTAAAGGGCAGTCGTAATTGAAAAGCTTTTTAATTTGCATATCTTTCCTTTACATTTTTTTTGTATTATATTCTATTTACACTCAGGAAACAAGAATGCGTTTAGCACTTTTTGATATTTCTTAATCCACATATGTGTTTTATAATCATAAAATTTAGCTCCGGCATTAACGGCATAAGGAATAGAGTTTTTTCTAAGAGCACAGCTGAGAAATTCGGCAAATTTTATCTGTTCCTTTATCTCAACCGTATTGCCGTGGTTGTAATTGCCCGGCATCCATGCTCCGACCCATGAATACAGTCCGTGGGATTCACACCAGTTTTTTGCATATTTTATTTTATTTAAAATATCTCTTTTCATGGCATCGTCCAAAGCCCTTTTAGGGCCCGCCGCATAAAAATGCCATTCGATCATTATATATCCGTCATTTTTCGGAATATAAAGTCTGTTGAGCCAGTAAGGATTGCTGATATGGTTGGGTGCTAAAAACAGAATCCTTTTTTTATCTATTCTTCTGATGTTTTTTACTGCTTTTTTATAAAAACCGTTAAGTATATTATTATGTTTTTTTATTTTTTTATTCGGTTCTATCAGCAGATCGTAGCTCAATTCATAAGGCTCGTTTTTATATCTTTTGGCTATTATCTCCCAGATATGAACAGCCTGATTTTCGTATTTTTGAGGATTTAATCTGAAATTTCTGCCGCTGTATGACAAAACGGGAATAAGCCCGTCTTTTAAACATCTGTTTATGATTTTATCAAGTCTTTTCAAATCGACGTTATCGTCAAATCTGATTCTGACACTGTTAAACCCTCTTTTTTTAAAAGAGTCTATATCGCTTAAACAAAAACGTTTTTCTATTTTTTTAAAAAGCGCCCAGTTTACGTTAATTCCGACACCGAGCTTTTTTTGATAATCTTTAGGAGAATAAGAAAAGGAAAAAGAAAATAAAAAAAATAAGATTACTGACAGCCGAAGCATTCTATACTTCTGTCCATAACCTCCTCTTTAACTTCAGGAGACTGGCTTCTTAAATAATAAAAACTCTTTAGACCCAGTTTCCATCCCAGCGTATAGATTTCATTGAGATATCTTCCGCTCGCCCTATCCGTTGTAATGAATATATTAAGACTCTGCCCCTGGTCTATCCATTTCTGTCTGATAGCCGCTGCTTTAACCAATACCGTCTGTTCAAGTTCATACGCCGGCGTATAGAACATATACGTCTCTGCAGATAAATTCGGCACAACCACCGGAATAAGACCGCTCAAGTTTTCTTCGTACCATTTTCTTTTATATACAGGCTCTATCGTCTGAGTCGTTCCGGTTAAAATTGAAATAGAACTTGTAGGCGCAATAGCCATCAGGTATCCGTTTCTCATTCCTTTTTTAACCTGTTCTCTCAACCCTTCCCAGTCATACTGCATTGCGCTGAACAGATCTCTTTCGACAAGTCTTTTAGCCTCTTCGCTGGCACTGTCTATCGGAAGAAGCCCTTTTGACCATCTGCTTCCTTCAAATTCAGGATAAATGCCTTTTTCTTCGGAAAGCTCCGCGCTGGTTTTAATAGCCCAGTAGCTGATGCCTTCAAACACTTCGTCAATCAGTTTGAGATGTTCGTCGCTTCCCCAGAAAATCTGTTTTTCCGCCAGCATCTGCGCTTCACCCATGGCACCGAGCCCTATTGCTCTGTTTTTAAGGTTCGTATCTTTCGTTTTTCTTACAGGATAATAGTTAAGGTCTATTACGTTATCAAGCATTCTTATAGCAATAGGAACGACCTCTTTGATTTTTTCAGGCGTGTTTACTTTGCTCAAATTTACGCTTGCAAGGTTACAAACAGCCGTTTTGCCTTCTACCGGCACTTTTTCTACAATATATACCTGTTTGCCGTTGATTGCGTCGATTGACGTAATTTTTTTAGCTTTTTTAGTAAGTTTTACGTCCCCGTGTTCTACTGTTACGTCTTCTTCCTCGTCATACATATTAAAACTTCCGTCTTCAAACGTAACTTTCACTTTATAATGGTTAGGCTCCGTGTTTTGGAAAATTTCCGTACAAAGATTTGAGCTTCTGATAATTCCTGCGTGGTCGTTTTGGTTTCTTCTGTTGGCATTGTCTTTAAAACAAAGGAAAGGATTTCCCGTTTCGTAATATTCAAGAAGTATTTTTTTCCAAAGTTCTTTGGCTTTTATCGTTTCTTTTGAAATATTAGGATCGTTTTCGTATTCTATATATTTTTTTTCAAACTCTTCACCGTAAAGATCCGTCAGATCTTTTACTTCATAAGGGTCAAAAAGCGTCCAGAGTTCATCTTTTTCAACTCTTTTCATAAACAGATCGCTTATCCATAAAGCAGGGAAAAGGTCATGCGCTCTTCTTCTTTCTTCTCCGCTGTTTTTCTTAAGATCAAGAAAGTCCAATATATCCATATGCCAAGGCTCGAGATATACGGCAATCGCACCTTTACGGGTTCCCAGCTGGTCAACCGCAATAGCGATGTCGTTTGTAATTTTAAGCCAAGGAATAACTCCTCCGGCCGCATTTTTGTGGTTATCGATAAAGCTTCCCAGAGCCCTGATTCTGCTTACGTCCCATCCGATACCGCCGCCGAATTTGCTTAAAAGAGCCATCTCTTTAAAATCGTCGAAAATACCTTCGATATTGTCGTTCATGCTTCCGACATAGCAGCTGCTGAGCTGATGTCTTGTGGTTCTGGCGTTGCTGAGCGTAGGAGTCGCCACCATTACTTCGAATTTGCTTATCACATCGTAAAATTTTTTAGCCCAGTATCCTCTTACGGCTTTCGGATCGTTCGGAATACCGGCTCTTTCATATTCCGGAATAGATTCGTAATTTGTCTCATTCTGTGCCAAAAACATCGCAACACCCATAAAAAGCTGCTGCGGAAGCTCAATCGGCTCGCCGTTTCTGTTTTTAATAATATATCTGTCATAAAGAGTTTTAATTCCGAGATACGTAAACTGAAGATCTCTTTCAGGCTTAATGTATGCGTTTAAGTCTTCAAGATCGAATTTTTCTTTTAGACCGAGCAGAATTCTCCCGGCTTCCTCTCCTTTTTGGAAATAATCTTTTAAATGATTATATCCGGTAAACCCTGTCACCCTGTGATACAAATCATACAAAAACAGCCTTGCCGCAACATAATTCCAGTTCGGTCTATCTATGTCTATTTTATCAACCGCCGTTTTAATAAGAGTATCTTGAATTTCAGCAGTTGTAATACCGTCTCTGAACTGAAGTTTCGCATCAAGTTCAAGTTCCGTATAATCCACCCCCTCTAAACCTTCGCAGGCCGCTTTTGTATATTTTCTGATTTTGGAAATATCTAGCGGTTCTCTTCTGCCGTTTCTTTTAATAACTGTAATCCCCGGATACATTATTCTCCTTTTTGTTAAAACAAAATATTGTTAGTGATTTTAAGACGCAAGTCTATTGAAATTTTAAATAATCGTAATAATAACACAATAAATTTAAAGTTTGATAAAAGCTATAATTAAAAATAATACGAAAAGAAAATCAGGAGAAAAGTTTAATGAGACTCACTCCTATAAAAGCCGCAATATAGGCGAATACGTTAGGATATACCGTATAAAATATTCTCCACTGCCACTGAGGCACCTCAGCCCAGAAAGTACCCATCGCGGCAAGACAAGGCGAATAAAACATTATGATAATTATCATGGCCACCGCCGCTGTAAACGTCATATTGTTTTTAATAACGTTTACCGTTTCTTTTGATTTGTTATTGCCGCCGTAAAGCACCGTAAGGGTTGAAACGACAACCTCTTTAGCCGCAAGCCCGGCTATTAAAGAAACGTCCTCCCTCCAGGTAAGACCGAGCGGTTTAAACACGGGTGCTATAAATTTGCCTATATCGGCCAGATATGAATTTTGCAGAATTTCTCTGTTCATCTGCTGAACAAGCTCAGCTTTTTTAGCTGGATTCTGAGCAATCAGATGTTGGTATTTTTGTTCTATTCCGGCTCTCGGGAATGAACTTAAAACCCACACTATCAGACTCGCCGTAGCGATAAAAGTCCCGGCTTTTTTAAGGTAAAGCTTGCTTTTTATCCACAAATCAAACAAAATACCTTTAAGTTTCGGAAATCTGTATTTCGGAAGCTCCATAACAAACGGCTCAGGCTCTCCTTTGAACAATACATGCCTTAAAATTTTGGCTACTATCAGGCCTGTCAATGCTCCTCCGATATAAATGGCAAAAAGTACGTTACCCTGAATTTCAGGTCTGAAAAACGCACTCACCAAAAGAACATAAACAGGAAGCCTCGCCCCACAGCTCATAAACCCAATTACCAGCATTGTTATAAGTCTGTCTTTAGGATTTTTAAGCGTTCTTGCCGCCATATAAGCGGGTACAGAACATCCGAACCCGGAAACAAGCGGAATAAACGCCCTTCCCTGCAGTCCGAACCTTTTAAGAACACCGTCCATAATATACGCCGCCCTTGCCATATATCCGGTCTGTTCGAGCAGGTTTATTCCCAAAAACAGAATAAGGATATTAGGCAAAAACATCACAACAGCGCCCACTGCCGGAATAACTCCGTTGATTATCGCTTCGCTTACGATTCCTTTAGGAAGAAAATGCGCAAGATTCGCTCCAAATGCGCTAAACGCCTTGTCTATATATTCCATAGGAACGGCGCCGAGTGAAAACGTCGCCTGAAATATCGCCCACATAATCAGCAAAAACAGAGGCAGTCCCAAAATAGGATGAATCAGAATTTTATCCACTTTTTCCGTTAATGTTTCTTTTTTGGCCTTTTTGGCCACCTGTGTCACTATACCTTTTGCAAGTGCCAGCCTCTCTTCAAAAAGCACCGTTTTGGTGTCATCTTCGTCGAATTCGATTCTAAGTCTCTCTTTAGCGCTTTTTAGCGTATTCATAATATCCACAAACCAAGGCTTTTCGTGAACGGCTTTATACATATCCTCATCGTCTTCAAGAAGTCTGACGGCTACGAATCTTTTTGAAAATCTGCATGATTTTATTTTTCTTTTAAGATTTTCTATTTCTTCTTCAACGATTTCGCTGTAATATACTTTCGGAATATTTTGTTCTTCATATGTCTGAATTACCTTTTCAAACAGCTCCTCAAGTCCGAAATTTTCTTTTGCGGAAACGTTTTGCGCTTTTATATTGGTAAGTCTGTAAAATTTATCCGTATCAATCTCCCCGCCTTCCCTGGCAAATTCGTCATACATGTTAAACGCAAGGGCCATAGGTCTTTGAAGGTCGCTTAGCTGCCATGTAAGAGTCAGGTTTTTTTCAAGCTGGTTGGAATCCAAAACATTTAAAATCAGATCATACTCTTCTTTAAACAAAAAGTCTTTAGTTACCTGCTCTTCGGGAGTGTACGTATGAAGGGAATATGTTCCCGGAAGGTCTATAAGTTTTATTTTATATCCGTTTCTTTCAAAAACAACTTCTTTTTTTTCAACGGTTACGCCGCTGAAATTCCCGACATGAAGCTGCGCACCCGAAATCGAATTGATAAGATGGCTCTTTCCGACATTCGGCTGCCCGACTAACGCTACAACTATTTCTTTCATATCAACTCCATAACTTTTCATTTTTAATTTTTAATTTTTCACTTAACATCTTTTTCCACTTCCACATCGGCGGCCTCTTCATCGCGAAGGGCCACTTTGGTGTTTCCTATTTCTATTTCAAAAGTATTTTTTGCAAGTGTGTGTTTGAGGACTTTAACTTTCTGTCCTTTAGCTATTCCAAAGGCAAAAAGACGGCTTTTTAAAGGTTCTTTGGCATGTACTTTTTTAACTGTAGCCTCATCTCCTATAGTTAATTCGTTTAATCTCATATCCGTCCTTTGGCATGTAAATATTTTTCCGTATCATATCAATACTTTATAATTTATTTCTTGATAAATATCAAAAATGTTATAATCGCTTTAAAAAAGGACGTTTATGAAACTCACTACTCCTCTTAAGTCTAACTCAGTCAAAATAATGCTTTTAGGAAGCGGCGAGCTGGGGAAAGAAGTCGCGATAGAAGCAAACAGGCTCGGATGCGAAGTAATAGCCGTTGACAGATATCCGAATGCGCCGGCAAGTTTAGTTGCCCAAAAATCGTATGTAATAGATATGAAAAACAAAGAGCAGGTTCTTGATGTAATAAAAAGGGAAAAACCTACATATATTCTTCCCGAAATTGAAGCTATCAATATAGAAGCTCTTTTTGAAGCCGAAAAAGAAGGGTTTCACGTTATTCCCAACGCAGAAGCCGTAAACAAGACAATGAACAGAAAAAATATAAGGGTTTTCGCAGCGGAAACGCTCGGGCTCAAAACTTCCAAATACGAATTCGTATCAACCCTGGAAGATCTGCAAAAAGCATGCGACGCTTTAGGATATCCCGTAGTCGTAAAACCGATTATGAGTTCATCCGGACACGGACAGAGCATAGTAAAAAGCCCCGAAGAAGTAATAGAAGCATGGGAGTTTGCAAAAGAAGACGCAAGAGGAAGCGCGGATGAGCTTATAGTGGAGGAATTTATTCATTTTGATTATGAAATTACGCTTTTAACAGCCAAAAACGACAGTGAAATAGTTTTCTGTCCGCCTATAGGACATATTCAAAGCGGAGGGGATTATATTTTCTCATGGCAGGAAATGGAAATGAGCGAAACGGCTTTAAACAAAGCAAAAGATATCGCCCGAAAAATCGTTGAAGGTCTGGGAGGAAGAGGTATATTCGGAGTTGAACTGTTCGTTGAGGGCGATGAAGTGTATTTTTCAGAAGTTTCTCCAAGACCTCACGATACGGGACTTGTTACGCTTATAACACAGTCTCAAAGCGAATTTGCCCTTCACGTAAGAGCGGTATTAAATCTGCCTTTGGGATTTGAATTTTTAACTCCGGGAGCCAGCGCGGCGTTTAAAGCCGATAAAGACACATATACCCCTGAATTTAAAATCGACCCTTCTATTTTCAGAATCAATTCAAGATTCGTGGTATTCGGAAAGCCGGAAGCCCATCCGGGAAGAAGGATGGGAGTGCTGCTTGTAAGCGACAAAGAGGCAAAAGAGGCTTTAAAACAGGCACAGCTTCTTATTCAAAAAGTTTCTCTCTGATCTCTTTCGCCATTTTTTCGGCGTCTTTTTTACTGCAGTAGCTTTTATCGCCGAACATATAATAAAACGTATCCAAAATCACCTCCGTTATCTCTTTTTCATTTAAATTTTTCCGGTATATACTGTCGCATATCATTGCGGCCTCGCCGAAATATTCATCTTCACTATACTGAAGAAGTCTGGAGGGATCGGTCTTATCAATTATATTTTTTACCGCTAAAAAAAATTCTTTTTTATCCATTTCCGCTCTTTTGTATAAAATTTAATCACTTTTAATATTTTTTTAATGAACGTTGTTTAATACAATTACAATATACCAAAAAAAGGAGTGTTTATGAAAAAAATCGAAGCAATTATCAAGCCGTTTAAACTTGATGATGTTAAAGAGGCTTTGCTTGATATCGGTATTCACGGTATGACAATAAGTGAAGTAAAAGGTCACGGAAGACAGCAGGGACATGCTGAACTCTATAGAGGTGCGGAATACATTGTAGATTTCCTGCCGAAAGTAAAACTTGAACTGGTTGTTGCGGACGAAGACGTAGAAAAAGTAATAGAAACTATAAGCGAATCTGCAAGAACCGGCAAAATAGGCGACGGTAAAATATTCGTAAGCCCTGTGGAAAAAGTTATCAGAATCAGAACGGGCGAAGAAGACGAAGAAGCGATATAGTAAGTAGTTAAGTTGTGAAGTTGAGAAGAGGTTAAGTTGTAAAGCTGATAAGAAAAATATAAAGGAGAAAAAATGGATTTAGCATGGTAATTGATACCTTTTTTGCGCTGTTTGCGTTTACGCTGATTATTTTAATGGTTCCCGGCTTCGCAATGCTTGAAGCTGGACTTGTAAGAACTAAAAACGTAACTGCCGTTTTAACGGTAAACACCATGATTTACATAGTGGCAAGCCTTGTGTTCTTCCTATGGGGATATACGCTGGCTTTTGGAGGATGGAGCGGAGAAAGTATGAGTATGTACGCCGCATTTTTATTCCAGATGGCATTCGTCGGTAAAACGGTCAATATTATGAGCGGCGGTGTAAGTGAAAGAACTAAAATAGTTCCTCTTGCGATATTCACACTGTTTATGGCCGGGCTTATTTATCCGCTTATCGTTAACTGGACATGGGGTGCGGACATGTTAAAAGGCACTCTTCTTGATATTTCCGCTATGCATGATTTAGCGGGAAGTACGGTAATTCACTCAACAGGCGCATGGGCGCTTTTAGCGGCGATTTTAATTATAGGGCCGAGAAAAGGCAGATATTCAAAAGACGGTAAAGTAAGAGTTATTCCTGCCAGCAACATTCCGTTAGTCGTGCTTGGTGCGCTGCTGCTTTGGATCGGATGGTTCGGATTCAACGGCGGAAGCGTTGGAAGCATTTCAAGCAAAGAAGCTGCGGATACAGTGGCATTGGTTGTAATGAATACAAACAACGCCGGTTTAATAGGCGGTCTTGTGGTAATGATTTTGGGTTATTTAACATATAAAAAGCTTGATATTACTATGATCTTAAACGGCGCACTGGGAGGACTGGTAGCCATTACTGCGGGAGCAGACGTAGTCAGTCCTTATGCCGCTTTGGCAATCGGAGCAATCGGTGGAGCACTTGTATTTTACGCAGTTCCTTTCTTTGACAAATTAAGAATAGACGATCCGGTCGGTGCGCTTTCCGTTCACCTTGTAAACGGTATCTGGGGAACAATCGGTACAGGTATCTGGGGTAAAGGCGTAAGTCTTGCAGCTCAGATAAAAGGTATTGTTGTAGTCGGAGTTTTTGCTTTTGTTGCTTCTTTTGTAGTTATTTATATTATAAATAAAATAGTTGCCTTCAGGGCAAATGAAGAAGATGAGGTTGAAGGATTAGACGTCAGTGAATGCGGGATTGAAAGTTATCCTGAATTCAAAAGGGCTATATAATTCAGCCCTTATCTTCTCATCATACCTTTGCCAGCAAACCAGTAATAATTGATATATTTTCTTCCGACACCTCTTTGAAACGGATAATGTTTACACCATTCTTTACTCATTAACTGACATGCGCTTTTGCCTGTTACAGAAATAAGAGTCCTGTTAAATGCATTATAATGATTATAGCTTCCGGCTCTTAAAAATTTAAATAGAGCTATCACATCCGGAGACACGGCATTATATAAATATTTGTTTAAATCGTTAACATCCGTAACCTCAACCATAATTCCCACTTCAAGTGCGTCTTTGAGAGATTTTTTCCCTTTTGCAATCAGTTCGTCATAAAGTTTCTGAAGCTCAGGATTTACAAATTTACCGACTTTGTCTCCTCTTACAGGAAGAGGCAGCCCGTAATGTTTCATTACGTTAGCGACACTGTTTTCATGCATAATCTCAGAACGGTATATATTAAACACCCTCAAATCCGGATACATTTTTCCAAGTTCAAAATATACGTCGCGTGCAAGTTTTTCTTCCTGATACATATAATTCAAAGCGTGTTTTTCTTTAGGCGTAAGAGCAAAAAGATTCACCGCCAGCATCAAAAAAGCAAGTATTTTTATTTTCATATCAACCCTTTTATAGATATTGTTTTTCGCAATTTTATTTACATAACGTAAACTGTATATAAACTCTAATTTTTAATCATATCTATAATATCCATAGGTGTAATTACGTTAGGAAAAGCAATTTCTCTAAGTGTTTTGTCAGCTGAAGCTTTTATGCCTTTGGATTCTAGTTTTTTAACACATACGTTAACATCGACACCCTCTTTTTGACACACTTCTTTTAAAGTCATTCTTCCAAAACCGCTTCCCTGCAGAAGTGAAACGGTTTTTGCGTTTTTAATAACTTCATAAATGTCTGCCGGTGTTGTATTGTTGTTTTTGGCAATGGTTTTTAACGTATCGTTTATATTAAAACTGTATCTTTTAGATTTAAGTTTCTGCACGGCTTTATTCAGATTAATATTAAGTCTTTCGCAAAAATCTTTAAGACTAAGCAGTTCACCGTGCGAAATTGGAATCGCTTTTTTATTCACATCCCATGAATTTTTAATCGTTTCTTCCAAATCGCTCACGCTCTTAAACAGCTGAATATTCGCAACGGTGCCTATTGTAATAACCGCAGTAATAAGCAGGGCAAAAACAGACTCTTTTTGCAAAAGGTATTTTTTCATAACTTTCCAGTTTACAATAATATGCCATACGGCAACTACAACCATTAAAAAGCCGAAAATAACGTGAATATTATCCCATCCGTCCTTGTCAACACCCAAAAATTTCCAGCCGGTAAAATAAGCCACCCGGCCGTGCGGCATAATATATAAAACTATACCGCTTACAATAATCATAACCATTACGTAAAACAGCAGCAGGTCTATCCATTTTCTTTTCATTTTCTACACCTTTTAAAGCTGTTTTTATGCTCAAATCCGCTTGTTTTATCCTCTATTTCGCATGTTACGAAACCGTATATTCCGTTATAACCTTTCAATTCAACTCTATCACCCGGTTTAACGTTCAGTTTTTTATAAACGAAATCCGTAGTAACCGCCGCTTTTAAAATACCTTTTGGGGTTTTAACCTCAACAATCCACCAGTTTATTTTTCTGTTTTTAATTCCGGGAGTTTTATATACTTTCAATACTTTTCCGTAAATCTCTCCCGAACCGTATTGAACGCTTCCGATCATACCGGCTTCGTGTTTCATATTTAAAATACGTCTGAATTCTTTTGACGAAATATACTGAGGAGTATAATCGCTTCCGTATTTTCTTAAAATACCTACAAAAGCCCTCATATGGTTACGGCTTCCTTTTTCAAGATTTCTATATACAACAGCTATGTCTTTATTGTCCGTATCTTCAATAGCTTTTTTAAGGTCATAAATATCCACATCCTCTATAGTGGCTCCGACTTTTAAAGCGTCAATAAGGCTCTTTGACCCTTTGGCAACCAGTTTGTCGTAAAGTCTTTGAAGTTTTCTGTTTTTAAATACTCCTATTCTGTCTCCTGTTTTAAATACAGGATCCGGAAGGTGGTTATATTTATCAAGCAGAAGTTTAATCATATGCATATGCCACTGCTCGGCTTTTGCTATGTTTTTAAATACAGGAAGTTTCCATTTTTTATACAGTGTCAGATATACATCGTGTGTCAGTTTTTCTTCTTCTCTCATATGAATAAGATCTTTTTTCTCTCTGATACTTAAAGCCGATTTTTTAATATTAAGAACAGTTTTTTCTATAGGCGAAAAAGATGTAGAAGCAATAAGAGGCATTCCGAAAACCGCTGCAATAACTGGAATAATTAGTTTTTTCATTCCATCCTCCTTATAGGTTTTAACTAATTATAAAAGGATGAAATGAACTGAATATAAACTCATCCGGTTTTAAAAGAAACTTGTGTTTTTACAAAACCGTTTTCATTTTTGATACTGAACTCAAAACCGTAGTAGTCGCAAATTTTTTTAATAATATAAAGTCCCAGCCCAAAACCGCCTTCATTATTATTTTCCCTGTAAAATTTTCTGGTAATTTTTGAAATATTTTGTATTTTCCCTTTATTGAACATCTGTAAAACACCGTCTTTTAAGGAGATAATCACTATTTCATTGGAAGGAGAATATTTAATCGCATTTGAAAGCAGATTGTCTACAAGCCTGATAATATCTTCCCTGTCCGCTTCCACATACACGTCTTCGCAGTTTTTCTGAAGTCTTATGTTTTTATTTTCAAGAAGGGTGTTAAATATTGTAATTCTGTTTTGCAACAGCTCTTTTAAATTCATTTTGCCGATATCTTTTTTTTGTCTGTGATTAAGCCTCACAAAAGCGAGATCTTTAAATATCTTTTCAAGTCTTTTAGCCGAAAACTCTATCCTGCTAAGCTCTTTGGACTCGATATCTTTCATTTTAAGCATTTCTATATTGGTCAGAATAACGCTTATCGGCGTATTCATCTCATGTGTGGCGTCGCGTATGAAGTCTTCAAGCATTTCAACGCTGCTTTTAAGAGGTTTTAAAAATATCTTTCCAAGCATATAAGCAACGAAAATCACAAATATAAGTAAAAAAGCGTTAAAAACAATAATCTGATTTTTCAGCTCCTTTATCTGCCTTTTATCGACAGGCTTGGAAACCAGAATATCCACTTTCCCCCATCTTTTAGGCATTGTATAAAGATAATAAATTTTGTTGCTATCCATCCAGTATTCTTTATTCCAATGTATTTTTGACGGTTTAAAATTACCGAACATATAACTGCCGTCTTTATATACCGCAATATCTAAATTTTTTATTTCAGGAATTTTTTTTAAATTAGAAAATCTTAATTTTCTAAGCATTCCCTTGTTTTCCGCCAAAAAAAGCTTAAGTTCATTACTAAGCTGTAAAATCTGGGAATCTATCTGCGCATGGTATTTGGATTTGAAATAAAACCACTCGCCTATCCCGGCAAGCAGCAGTGTAGATATAATATATATAAACAAAAACCTTCTTAAACTTTTTTTCTCAGCCGACAAATTTATACCCCACTTCTTTTACCGTTTGTATTTTATCATTGCCCAAAACGGATCTTAAAGTTTTAACAAAAGTTCTTAAAGACGCTTCGTTAGGAGTTTCGTTGTAATCGTATATTTCGTTGAATATCTGCTCTTTGCTCAACACCTCACCCTTGTGTTTTATAAATAGATTTAATAATTTGACGACTTTGGTTTTGAGATGTACGGGTTCGGAATTTTTTAAAAGTTCCATATTTATAACATCAAACTCAAACCTGTCTCCTAAATCAACTTTCTCGCTGTTGCCGTAGATTCTTCTAAACACGGCGTCTATCCTGAGTTTCAGCTCTTTTAACGAAAAAGGTTTTCTTATATAATCGTCTCCTCCGCTTATGAAGCCTTTTTCAACGTCTTTTTCACTGTCAAGGGATGTTATAAAAATAATGGGAGCGTCAGAAAATTTTCTAATCTCTTTAGCCGCGTCAAAACCGTTCATTCCTGGAAGTTTAATATCAAGCAAAATCAAATCGTAAAGGTTCTCATACGCTTCGCTTACTGCACTGTCTCCGTCATATACGCTGATTGTTTTAAAGTTGTTATATTCTAAAAACTCTTTAAGCGTTTCATTTAACGTGATATCGTCTTCCACTATTAATATTCTTCTTTTCATAACGGCCTTTTTTTCTTTTATTGTAAAACTACAACCTCAACCGTACTTAAACTAAAACTCTTCAATAAGGTCTTTAACAAGAAACTTTTTATTACCGGCATAAAAATACACCCATGCCGATATGCTTTTACTGTTAATTTTAACACAAATACGTTTTCTTTTGTAATAAAAAGGCACTTCTTCAAGCCTGTCCAGTTTTTTTAACAGATTATAATTTATTTTATACACTTCGCCTTTGATATTAAAACCGGTATTAGGAATATTAAGCAGATATGGATACCATCCGGAAGGGCTTAAAATAAGAGGATATTTTTTACATGTTACGGCTTTTCCCAAAAACTCGGCGTTTTTGAGAAAGTCGTGAAGTTTTTTATTTTGTTTTAAACTGCCGTAAACAAAAACTGTCATTTACACTGATAGTAAATAATCATTTTTTGAGAAGGTATGCTTAAACCTATCTGTGAAGATTTGGGATCAGTCAAAATAAAAAGATCTGAAGCTTTTGTTTTATACAGTTTTACTTTTTTATCTATTGTTTTAACATAACTCAAAGTATCGCTTTTTTTACCTACGTAAACAACCAAAGAACTTTTTTCCGGTTTAATTTGAACACTGTATAGTTCTTTTAGACTGTTTTGAAGCTGTTTTTTGGTTTTTTCGTTGTTTGGCACGTTGTATGTTTTGTTATTGTCTTTAAAACTGATTCCTAAAGTTTCGCATTTATATACCTGATTAAGGTTAAACGCAAAAGCCAAAGATACCAGACCGATTAATGCGATTTTTTTCATTCTTGTCCTTTACATATACTTTCTGATTTCCCTCAAAGCGTCCAATGCGCCTTTTTTTATCTGTATATCGGCGCCTTCGGCTTCTAAAGGATTTATTCTTATGAGCGTGGCGTCAAAATTTCTTTTAACTTTTTCACTCATCATTCTGACTGTAGGCACTGCTTTGCCTGCACCGATTTCAATTATAACAAGTTTATCGTCAATTTGAGAAAGCCAGTATTCAAATCTTGCAAGCTGCAAATCCACTCTTTTATCTACAAACCTTAAATCGCTGAACATCAGAATATTAGGTCTAGCGATATTTTTACAGTTTTTACAAAGAGGGAAATTAAGCGCTTCGAACTTTTCTTCGTCAATCTCAATATTCTCCCTGTTTTCCCATATTGAATCGCTGCACGGCTCGCTGCACTGCAGATAATGTATACTTCCATGTATTTCAACCACTTTAAGCTCGCTGAAACCCGCTTTTTGAAAATGTCCGTCAACATTGGAAGTAAAAACAAATTTACTGTGAGGCATGGTTAAAAGTATTTTAAAACCTTCATGAGGTTCGGTATTTCTATACATATTAAGCCTGTGTCCGTAAAAAGCCCAGGCAAGGCGCGGGTTTATATCAAACCATCTGGGATTCGCTAGGGCCTGAAAACTAAGACCTAGTTTTTCGGCAATAGGATATGCTTTCCAAAAGCCTTCATTCCCCCTGAAATCAGGAAGCCCGCTGTCAACGCCCATTCCGGCTCCCGCGGTTATAAGCATATATTTAGCTTCCCTGATGGCTCTTGCCGCTTTTTTAATCTCTTCCATTCCCCTCCTTTTAAATATTGGTGTATTAGTTATTTGTTATCAGTGTATTAGTATACTAGTTATTTGGATTTATATGATTGTAGTCTTCTAATTTATTTTCAATATTACCTACATTTTACATTTTTAACTTTCCATTTTACATTTTCCATTGAATAATTATCCTCCGGTTTCCCAAAACGCTCGTGTTGACACTTCTTCATCCTGCCAGTCGTTTTTTTCGGGTTTGTTTGCAACAACTTCTTTTAATATATGCGCCGCTTTATTAATATCCCCCGCTCTTAACGCTTCTTTTATATTGTAGCTTTCCGTAAAGAAAAGACACGGAATCAGATACCCTTCGGCAGTCAGACGGATTCTGTTGCAGCTTTTACAAAAATCTTCGTTGTGCGGTTCGATTATACCGAAAACATAACCGTCTTCCATTTCGAAATATCTGCTTGCGCTGTTATCTTTAGGCAGTTCTTTAAATGAATACTTTTCTTTTATTTTATCTAGAATTATTTTTGAATCCACTCTTTTGATTCCGGGATAAGCTCTTTCGTTTTCCATAAATTCAATAAATCTGATTATTACGTTCTTACTTTTGGCAAAATCTAACAAATCAACAATTTCACCGTCGTTTATTCCGTTCATTACAACCGTATTGAGCTTTACTTTAAGCCCCGCGTCCAAAGCTTCGTCCAGCCCTTCCATAACTCTTTTTAACATATCTTTCTGAGCTATTCTAGCCGCTACTTCCGGCTTTAGGGAATCAAGGGACATATTGACCCTTTTAAGCCCTGCGTCTTTTAACACCTTTGCGTATTCTTTAAGATAATAGCCGTTTGTTGTAAGAGCCAGATCCAGATCAGGTTTATAATCGTGAAGCATTTTTACGAATACGTCCAAATCTTTTCTTAGAAGCGGTTCTCCGCCTGTAATTCTTATTTTTTTGATTCCTTCGTCAATCGCGAGTTTCAGAAATTCAAACATCTCTTCGTATCTGAGTATGTTTTCGTGAGGTTCCCATTCAAACGGAGTGTTAGGCATACAGTAAAGACACCTGAAATTACATCTGCTTGTAACCGAAACCCTGATATAGTCTATTTTTCTGTCGAATTTATCAATTAACATTCCCTGCCTTTAATGTTATAATAAAATAACGTTTTTGGTTATATATAACAAAATATAACGCTTTTGAAAATTGTAGCACAAAAAAGGATAAATGAATGTTTTTTTATGAAAATTTAGAAAAAATTATAAAGTGCAGCGATATAAATAAAAAATTCGAAATGTTTTACGAGCTTTGGAATAATAAAGAAAATTTAAATTTCACATCAGACAAACAGCCTGAAACATTTACAAAACCGAGCTATGCGGATTTTTGCGAAATAGTCCATCCCTCAAGAGTGCCTAGAAGAAGAGGATTTGAAACAAATGAAAAAAAAGCCGTGCTTTTACATGCAATTGTTCATATAGAATACAGCGCAATCGATCTGGCGCTTGACGCCTGCTACAGATTCAGAAATCTGCCGGAAGAATTTTACTTCGACTGGCTCGAAGTGGCGGAAGATGAAATTAGACATTTTCAGATGATAAATTCACTTTTACAAAAAACCGGTTATAAATACGGAGATTTCCCCGTTCATAACTCTTTATTCGAAGCCAGTCAAAAAACACAGGACCTTTTAAGCAGAATGGCAATAATACCGAGATGGTACGAAGCCGGAGGACTTGACGCCAATGAAAAAATAATAAAAAAACTTCAAAAAACAAACGATCCGTTTGCAAATGAGCTAATCGAAGCTCTGCTTGTAATACTTAAAGAAGAAATCCCTCATGTCAAAAAAGGAGACAAATGGTTTAAATTCGAGTGCAAACGCCAAAATCTCGAACCGGTAGAAACGTATTTTAAAATAGTCGACAGTTTTTTTAAAGACTGGAAGAAAAAAGATTTAAATGTAGCGGCCAGACTCAAAGCCGGCTTTACATGCAAAGAGCTTAAAATATTAAATGAAAAAACAGAGTGCTAGAATATTCCGCACTCTACGTTTGTTCCGTCTGCAAATTTGGCTTTTATTACTTCAAAATATATTTTCAGATTTTTAGGATTTTCAGTTGCCAAATATTTTTCCAAATCAGAATTTAACTGATGTGTTTTATGTATGGTAATTTCCGCTCCGACAGGAAGATCTACTTTTCTTTTTATGTAATCCTGCAAAATTTTTACACCGTCTTTATCTTCAACGAAAAGATTCCCTGAAAGATATACTATCTTTTTAGGATATGTGTTTTTTAATGTTACAGTTAAATCATAATAAGGCAACACTTCGTCATGATATTTATATTTTAGGTTTACAACTTTGATTTTTTTGCAGCTTTTTGTGGCAAGCTGGGTTTTAACCTCTTTTTTCACTTCTTCATTGCTTTTTTTAATCTCTTTTTGCTGTGTCTGGATTTCTTGTTTTAACTGATTTATTTCAGCGTCTTTTTTATCAACTTTTTTCTCAAGCTGTTCAATTTTTTGAAGCAGTAGGTCCAGTTTTTTATTAATATCTTCATTAGAAGCCGCAAACAAAACAGCCGCGCTTAACCCTATTAACAGTAACTTTTTCATTCTTACCCTTTTTTTCTTGCTATTTTATCAAAAAAGTATTATAATTGTATTTACTGACTAGTAAGTAAGGAAAAAAATGGCCACAAAAGACGAAATTTTAAAAGTATCCATTAAACTGTTCGCAAACAACGGCTATGAAAACACTTCTTTGGAAGAGATAGCCAAAGAAGCCGGAATTACCAAACCGGCTATTTATTATCATTTTAAAAACAAAAAAAAGCTATACAATGAAATTTTTGTAGAAAAATTCAAAAAACTATCTTTTGAATTTAAGTCGACATTGGAAGAGAATATAAAAAACTATATCTATACGCTGGGTGAGTTTTTTATCAAAAATCCTTGTATGGCAAAACTTTTCGCAAAAGAAATTACAAGCGAAGCCGTACATCTTGAAGACGAAACCTTAAAAATCATCTCAAAAACTCTTAAACATTTAACGGTAATACTCAAAGAAACGGACTTAAATCCGTTTTACGTCCAAACCGTTATAGTTTCAACGTTTACGACATACGCCAATACGCTGAAACTAAGAGAAAAAATGACCGGTATTGTAAAAGCCGAAAATTTAATCAAAGATTTTGATATAACGGAAGAGATATATCAGACACTAATCCAATACATAAAGGCGCATAAATGAAAAAAACGCTACTGTTAACATCACTGATACTGACGTTAAACGCATCAGAAATCACCAAACTTCTGGATGCGATACAAAAAACGCCGGATACTAAACTGGACAATATTATGATTAAAGAAATGAAAACGAACAAAAAAGAGCTTATAAACTCTTTATACCCGAAAGTTTCTCTTTTCGCCAGTGCCGAACATTTCAACGTACCTACAAGCATGAGGCCTCTGCCTCCTACTGAAAGCGCAATGCTTCTCAAAACAAACGGAACTTTGCCGTTTTCAAAAAACATTTACCGCATCGGTTTTAATATTTCAATGCCGATTTTTATCAAAGAAATATACGATAATAAAAAAAGAATGGACTTCTTATTAAAAGCCACAAAATATCAGGCCAAACTGAATCTTTTAAAAAGGGAAGCATCTCTTATAACTTTAATCAGCAACCTTAATTATCTGTTTGATCTAAAAAAAGCGCTGAAAATACAGCAAAATTCAATACAAACCACATACAACGCAATAAAAGTAGGCGTAAACGTGGGAAGAATACCGGAATTTAAACTGCTTAGACTTAAAGATTCTTTAAATCAGATAAAAACAAAAATAAGCGAAGTCGATACGAAAATAGAAGACATAAAAGCCAAAATATACGTACTGACCGACATATATGTAAACAAACCTGTAAATTTCATAAGTTTTAAAGTAAAAAAAGGCGAATTTTTTGCTCTTAAACCTCTTAAAGAAAATTTAAAAGCCACATATTACGAAATAAAATCAAAAAAAGACGCATACCTTCCTAAAGTATCTCTTAAAATACAGGGAAACCGTGCGTTTGCCAAAGCATACAACAATGACGACAATTTAGCTTTAAATTATGCCAGTGCCGGAATATATGTAAGCTGGGATATATTCAATAGAAAAAACAATTCGGAAGTTCAAAAAGCAAAAATTTCACAGACAAAAACACAGCTTCAGATACAAAAAACCTTAAACGAACTGACTTCCCAGATTATAAACATAAACAAAAACCTAAAACAGATAAAAAAACAGCTTCTTTTAACAAAAGAGTCTATTTCTCTGAAAGAAGAACTGTTAAAAGGAGCAAAAGTGGCGTTTAAATTAAACAGAATGACTGTAGACGAATATTTAGGATATGAAAACGATCTGGCAAAAGCCAGAGCCGATTATGCAAGCCTAATCGCATTAAAAAATTCATTAATAGCTCAAAAAGCGTTTATATACGGAAAAAATCTTAAAAAGGTGTTCAAATGAAAGCATTAAAAATAATCGTACCAATCGTAATAGCGGCGGTTCTTATAGGAGGAGCCGTTAAACTTGTAAAAGTAAGAAAGGCCGAAGAAGCCAAAATGCACAAAGCTCTGGTATATCCTATAATTGTTAAAACATACCAGCCTCAGGAAAAAAACCTGACACTTTCGCTGCCGTATCTTGCTACGGTGAAGAATTCAAACGAAGTTATCGTAAATTCGAAATTTGCGGGAAGAATCACTTATGTTAAAAATCTCGGTGACAAAGTAAAAAAAGGCGATATAGTTGCCAGAATAGACAGCAGCGACTTAAAAGCAAAACTAAAAGAAATAGATGAAAACATCAAATCGTTAAAAGACAAACTAAGAGCCCAGAAAATATCACTTGACAATCTTCTTTTAACGCATGAAAGAACAAAAAAACTGCTTGCTGTAAAAATGGCTTCAATTGAGCAGTATCAAAGCGAAGAAAATAAAATAGCTGAGCTAAAAGCATCTATAAATGCTACTAAAAACTCTTTGAAAGCTGCCAAAGCCAATAAAAACGCTATTTTGCAAAACCTGACATACACAACGTTAAAATCGCCTATTAACGGTGTAATAAGCGCAAAATTTCTAAATAAAGACGATAATGCGTTTCCTGGAAAACCTATTCTTAAAATTACGTCAAATAAAGGAAACTATCTGTTCATAGCTCTCCCTCAAGACAGAAAAGAGATAATTTACAAAAACAAAGAATATTCTTTAATTCCTCTAAATTCAACGTTTGAAGGACTTAAAACATTCAAAGCCGAAGTTAAAGACAACACTCTTTTACCTGGAGAAAGAGTTGATATAGATGTAGTGGAATTCAAAGGAAAAGCCACTGCGCTTCCTTATAAAGCGGTATTGACAATAGGAAATAAAAATTATGTATTTATACCTGACGGCAACAAAGCCGAGGTAAAACCGGTTCATATTATCGCCCAGGGCAAAAAAGTAGTTGCGATAAAAGAAAAAATAAATACGCCGGTGATTCTTGCAGAGCCTGATCTGCTTTTAAAAATAAAAGCCGGACATACGATAAAAATAGAGAATTAAAAATGAAAATATATATGTCAATAAACGAATCCATCAATTTAAAGGATAAAAATGTTTGAATATTTTTATAAACGAAGACATTTCCTCTTTGCAATCATTGCGGTTATGTTCGTTTTCGGACTTATAGGTCTTTTTAAAATGCCTAAAAACCTCTTTCCGGACGCAAACAGACCGGAAGTGGTTATATTTACCCAGGTTCCGGGAGCACCCGCAAACGTTGTTGCCACTACTGTTTCAAAACCTATTGAAGAAGAAATGGCCACATTAAGTCATGTGTATGAAATAAAATCCACTAACGTGGCCAACTTTTCTATAGTACACGTAGTATTCGACTACACCAAAACACTTCAGGCATCTGCGGTTGACGTCAGCAACGCGCTAAACCGTATAAAAGACAAACTGCCTCAGGGCTCTACCCCCGCACTGTATCTTGTGGGAGACTTCACCGCTCCTGTGGACGTTTTTGCACTGAGTCCTAAAAACAGCTCAATTACACTGCCGGAAATACGAAAAATAGCCGACAGTTTTATAAAACCTAGACTTCTTAACAGTAAAGATATCGGAAACGTGGAAGTTTTCGGCGGTTATCAAAGCGCAATAATGATCAAAATAGACCCGCTTAAACTGCAGAAATATAAAATTTCCTTTGATAATCTTTTAAAAGTTCTGCAGACTACTGACAGAGATTTCCCTATAGGGTTTATAAAAAACAAAAACAACTTTATTACGCTTTCATTTTACGGAGACGAAAGCGATGTTAAAAAACTAAAAAACATGTTTATAAAACCTAACGTTAAATTAAGCGACGTAGCAAATATTTCATGGAATTATAAAACAAACAACAGTACATATATAGGAAACGATACTCCCGCTATAGCAATTTCCGTAGAAAGAGCCCCGGGGGGAAGTGTTCTGGGAACCAGTGACGCCGCCAGGGAAATTATGAAAAAAATAGAAAAAAATTATCCTAATATTAAAGTAAGCATTTCTGATACTCAAAGAACACTTGTAGAAACTTCGAATACAAACATGCTTGAAGCTCTCAGGGATGCAATCTTTTATACACTGCTTGTACTTATGATTTTCTTAGGAAACTTCAGAGCTTTGATTGCGGCTTCTTTATCCATTCCAATGGTATTTTTCGGAGTATTGGCGTTTTTATATCTAACCGGACAAGGTCTAAATATCGTTATTTACACCGCCATTATCCTGGCACTCGGAATGCTTACAGACGACGCCGTGGTCGTACTTGAAAACATTGAAAGGCATCTCGAAGAGGGAGATGAGCTTAAAAACGCCATTTATAACGGAACCAAAGAAGTTCTTCTTCCTATTTTCGCAGGGACAATCTCAACCATCGCAATCGTGTTCCCGTTAATGTTCGTAGGAGGATATCCTCAAAAAATATTCCGTCCGCTAATCGAAACACTTATAGTTTCACTTCTTATAAGCTGGTTTTTATCCGTAACGTTTATTCCTATACTGTCAAATTATCTGTATAAAAACGGATTCGAAAAAAGCAAAATAGAAAAATTCTTTGAAAGAATGTATCAAAACACAATAGGTAAACTTATTATCCCATACGTAGGAATCATTAAATGGACTAACGGAAAATTCTACGTATTAAGAAGAATGGTATTAATCGCCGGAGCAATGATAGTTTTAATGATCAGTATGAAAACTGTTATGCCTCTTATCGGAAGAGATGTAATGCCTCCTATGGATACAGGTATTATGAAAGCAAAAGTGGAATTTTCAAGTAATTTAAACGCAAACGAAAGTGAAAACAGACTTAAACCGTTTTTCAAATGGCTTAATAAACAGCCTTGGCTGGTACAAAGTTCTGTTGCCATCGGTACAGAAAAAGGAGTCCTTTCAATAGGGGGAGGCGGAAGCGGAAACAGTGTAATGATGACAATTATAGCCGTAGACAGATTTCACAGAAAAAAAACTATATGGCAGCTTGAAAACGAAGTAAGAAATCAGCTTGCCAAAATCGAAGGAATCAAATACCTAAACGTATTCGATTTCGGTGCAACTGCGCTTTCTACAATTTCAGCTCCTTTAGCCGTACAATTTAGAAGCGACAATTATCAAGATCTGCCTAAACTTGCACATGAAGCAGAAAAAATCATACAAAACATTAAGGGGCTTACAACAACCCAGATAAGTTGGGATAAAGACTATAAAGAAGCAGTTATAGAAATTGATAAAAACAAAGCCTTAAGCTACGGTCTGACTCCTGGAGCAATTGTTTACCAAATAGCCCTTAAAGATCAGCCGGCGGCAATTTCAAGTAAATTAAGCTCTATGAACGTACAGTTTGTAAGGGTAAGATTTGCGGGAGATTTCGGCAAAAACATACAAACGCTTAAACTCCTTCCTATTGATACGCCAAAAGGAGTAATTCCTCTTAGCGCCGTAGCGAAAATAAAAACTCATTTCACATACAATAAAATCGACAGATTTGATTTACAGTACGCAATTGAAGCACAGGCTTACAGGGTTAAAAGACCTATCAGTAAAATTACCACCGATGCCGATAAATTACTGCATAAACACGGTATTACCCACTATTCTCAGCAGGGTGATATGAAAGAGCTTAACGACGCATTTTCAAGACTGATAAAAGCAGTTGCTATCGGTGTAATTATCCTTATAATGACACTGATGGTCGTATATCAGTCATTGAGATTATCGCTTATTATGATAATAGTGCTTCCGCTTTCAATGATTGGGGGAAGCTGGGCACTGTTAATTGCACACAAACCTTCCTGTATGCCTAGTATGGTAGGTTTGCTGCTGCTTTTCGGTATTATTATCAAAAACGCAGTACTTTTAATAGACTTTTATAAAGAATTCGAAAAAGAAGGTAAAACTCCGTTTGAAAGCGCTATTACGGCTATCAAAGTAAGATTCAGACCTGTAATGATGACTGCTTTCGGAACAATAGCCGGAATGATTCCTATTGCCCTTGAACAAGCCATAGGGCTTGAAAGACTTTCACCTATTGCAGATGTAGCCGTAGGTGGATTATTAATCGGTACATTATTAACACTTGTATATGTTCCAATGATAGCTTATTCAACAGATCCTAAAAATAAAAAAACAAATGTTTTTGAAAAAATTGAAGATAAAAAATAAATAATTAAAGGAGAATATATGCTCAAATACGCAACACCTGCCGGATATAATGAATTAAGAACTAATATAGAAGAATTTTTAAAGCTTTATAAAGAAAATAAAGCTGTATTGATAGATATAAGAATGCCTTTTGAAAAAAAAGTTTGGGGTCTTAAATTTACAACGGAAATGACGCCGGAAGAATTGGAATCAAACCTTGACAAACTTCCAAAAGACAAACTGATAGTAACGGCATGCCCCGGCAAAGGGCGTTCACCTTTTGCAGCAGCCTTTCTTAAAGAAAATGGTTTTAATGCAAAATTTTTAGAAGAAGGTCTGCTTGAGCTTATGGCTAAGTTAAAAGGCGGTGAAGCCAAAAAATTTCTGGAAAATTAAAATTTTCCGGTTGTCTTTTCTTTTATTTTCCATAAATTAATCAAAAGGTTTAAAATGTTTTATTTAGAAATTTTTCTGATTTCAACCGTTTTAAGCGCTTTTTTTGCACTCGGCGGAGTCGGAAGCGCAACGGCGATGGTGCCTGTAATGCACTGGATGGGAATTGAATTTAATTTTGCAAAAGCAATAGGTCTTTTCGTAAACACCTCCACCACCATTACCGCCACAATTATGAATATAAAAAGAAAAGTACTTGACATTAAATTCGCTCTTCCTTTGGCAGTGTCTCTTGCAGCTTTCGCCCCTCTTGGAGCAATGTATTCAAAACATATACCCGTACATGAGGTAAAATGGCTGTTTGCTGTTTTTTTGCTATTCAGCGGCAGTATGATTTTATTTGGGAAAAAAGAGCAGAAATTTCAATACGACAAACAGTGGGTAATGGTGCTGATAGGAGCCGTAGTAGGCTTTATAAGCGGACTTTTAGGTATAGGAGGCGGCGCTTTACTGATGCCTATTATGATACTTTTAGGATTTGACGCCAAAAAACTGGCCGTCACTATGAGCTTTGTAATTCCTTTTTCAACGTTTGCGGCATTTTTAACATATATGAGTTTCGTCAAATTCGATTGGGGTATATTAACTGTAGCGGCATTAGGAGCCGTTCTTGGAGGATACATAGGCAATTATTTTATGCATTTTAAACTGAACCAGCAGCAGATTAAAAAAATAATCGGTATACTTTTATATATAATAGCATTTAAAATGATATGGAGTTTAATAAAATGAAAACATTATCCGTATGGATAATTGCCGGGGTTATTTCGTATTTTGCCACGGCATGGATTAAAAATATCGTTTGGAATATTATCGCAGGCACTGCAGTATGGTATCTGTCTGTTCATTATATAAATAAATTTTTAGAAGGCGAGCTTTGAAAAAAGACATACTTGCATTAATAATATCGCTTCTTATAACAATGATAGTGCTGAACATTGTCAAGTTCCCTCCTCTTGTAGGTTTTATTGTAGGCTCCATTCTCTGGAGCGTTTTACACTTCAATTTAAAAAAGATTTTATAATAAAACTCAACTTCCTATTCTGAATTTATACAAGAACTTTTTTTCTTAATTTATTATTAAAAATAAATATATACCATTCGCTATATAAGAAAATATATAACGAAGGAGACACAATGAACAAATACTTAAGCATTGCTTTAATTTCATCATTTCTTTTTGCAAATCCTATAGATACCGCCTTCAAACAGGGTACGTATAAAGGAAGTTTTGCAATTCATTATGAAAGATACAATTTCAAAAACGCACAAGACAGCGGATTTGGAATGTATTCAGTGGGTTTAAACTTTAAAAGCAAAAAAGAAAACAATATTCAGCTGAATTTAGGTTTCAGAGCGAATGACAGGTTTTATGAGCTCTACAACGGCGATTACGACAATACTACAAAAGCCATTCTGAGTACGGCTAACCTTACGTTTTTCGGAAACAATTTCAATATAGTACTCGGAAGAAAAAAAGAAGTTCTGCAGTGGATACACGGATATCAGGAAGAAATCAAACTTAATATGAAACCGACGGCAAATACAAATCTGGAAGTATTACATACATACAGACACGCAAGGGCAAATAACCATGCTCCGTTAAAACAGTTTAAACAAATCAACGGAAACGACGGTTTAAACGTAATTACATTAGAAGCAAAATCAGGAAACATAAAAGGACAGGTGTATTTTTACAACGCCCCTGATCTGGCAAACTGGTACGGTACCACAATAAATATACAGCAAAACAGCTGTTCTTTAAAAGCGGTTTATTCAAAAAGCAACGAGCTTACAAATAAACCAAACGGAAGCTATTTTAATATTGAAGGCTCTTACAGCGCCGATCCTGCTTCTTTGACATTAGGATATATCCAGACAGATAAAAACGGCGGACTCAGCTCAATGACTATAGCAAGAAACGTTTATGACAATATGAATCCTCTGGAAGAAGGTAACCATATATTCGAAAAAGACGCTAAAACCGTATATGCAAGTTCAACCCTAAATGTGAATGACAAACTCTCTTTTACCATTAATCTGGGACACATAAAATTCCAGGACAAAAAAGCAAACGAAATAGATTTTTATACGGATTATGCGTTTAATGATAATTTTTCAGCAGAATTATGCCTGGATAAATACAGCAGCGATATAAGCACTGACGATTCTACCGCTATTAAAACACAGATTAATTATAAATTCTAATTTACTCCTTTTTCTCTCTCCTTTTTGATATTATTATGAAAAAAAGGCCTGGTATGGATCTAACGCATATTAACGAAAAACACAATCCTAAAATGGTAGACGTCGGAGATAAAGAAATCACAAAAAGAATAGCAACGGCAAGCGGCACCATTCATATGAAAAAAGAAACAAAAGAAGCAATTTTAAAAGAAAAAACAAAAAAAGGCGCCGTTTTACAAACGGCAATAATAGCAGCTATTATGGGAAGCAAAAAAACAAGCGAGCTGATTCCTATGTGTCATAATATTTTAATTGACGGCGTTGACGTAGACGTGGAAGAAACCGAAGACGGATTTAAAATAACCGCAACGGCTAAAACAACCTCAAAAACCGGAATAGAAATGGAAGCTCTTACAGCTGTAAGCGTCGGTCTTCTTACCATTTACGACATGGCAAAGGCAATTGACCGTGAAATGGTGATAAGCGATATCAAACTCGAATATAAATCCGGCGGGAAAAGCGGAACTTTCAAAAGAATGGAGAAAGAAATTAAAAGTTAAAAATGAAAAATGCAAAATTAAAATATAAGAAATTTAACACTTTTCACTCTCCACTTTACACCTTTCACTTCGATGTTCCCTGCTTTATTCTCGTGGGAGGCAGATCCAGCAGATTCGGAAGCGAAAAAGACGACAAAGCCTTACTTTTTTATAAACTCCAATACGATAAATGCAAAAAAATCTTCAAAAATGTATATTTTGCAGCAAAATACAAAAAATTCAGAAATTATCCTTTTTTTATAGAAAAATCAGATATTTACGCGCCTCTTCCGGCTTTGGAAGAAATAGTAAAAAAATATAAAAAAATATTTATTTTAAGCGTTGACACTCCGAATATAAATGAAAAAAGCATAATAAAACTGCTAAGAAAAAAATCAGTGGCTTCCGACAATCCTCTGATAGGATATTACGACTACACAATGCTTCCGAAAATAAGAGAAAACCTGAAAGGCAAAATGAGAATATTCGATATAAACAAAAGAAAAACGGTTATAAATAAAAAAGAACTTGTAAATATCAATACTCTGGATGATCTAAACAGACTCTCCTGTTAGATACATTATCCGAGGTCTTCCCATATTTTATCGGGAAGTTTATATAAATGCCACTTGGAAATATCGCCCTCTTCTATTCCGCTTAAATCTGCATTTATTTTCAGTTTTTTGGCTTTTTCTATTAAATCGCTTATTTCCATATCAAACCCGAAAATTCTTATATAGTTTTTAACTGCGTTTTCAAAATACCTTGAAACATTCTGACCTTTTAACGCTTTTGAAAGAAGAGATATTATCTGCTGCAGATATGCGCTTTTTACTATCTGACCGATTTTGTTTCTTTTGTCTTTTACACTCATATAATCTTGTAATTCTTCTAAAATATCCAAAACCTGGCCTTTTGCCGCGTAAATTTCTGATTTTTGAAATTTATCCCTCCATTGTTTCTCTATATTTCTATAATCTATCACATCTTCTAAAAACGGATGTTCTTTTACAAATTTTTCAATAAGATTCAAATCGTTAGTAGCTAAAATTCTGTGAAATTCCAGTAAAATATTTGCTTTTTGTTTCAACTCTTCAGCTTCTTCTTTAAACATAGGAAACTGTTCAAGAAGATCCACTATATTGATAACTTTTTTGTATTCCCCTCTTTTTAAAAGATCCCTTGCTTTTTCAATAAGACTTTCCCCGTATCTGAGAGCTTTGTCATATTCTTCCGAATCGCTTAAAAACGGAAACCTGTTAATCATAGCAAAGAATTCGGAAAATTCTTTTTTCAGAAGTTTCTGATGCAGCAGATGAAACAGCTGTTTTTCGTTAAACAGAGCCTGGATTAAAGGAGTTTTTTCCGTAACCCCTCTAAAAGGTTTTAAAAGCTCTCTGACTTCGTCTTCTTTTCCTTTTTGAAAGATAATCTCTTTTGCTTTTTTGAATACCTTTTTCCAGTCATCCTCCATTTTTTTGTAATAAACAGTGTTTTTCAAATATGGGTATTTCGTTACAAGCGAATATGCAAGAGGGTATTTTAAACTGAGCACGGCTTTTTTAAATTTTTCAAATTCACTGAAATCATTAAAAAGAGACTGAACCAGGCTTCTTTTTGAAGGTATTTTTAAAAACGGGGCAAGTATCTGCTTTGCAAGTTCCGTTTCGCCTTTTTCGAACTTTTTCTGTGCCAAAACAAGAAGTTTATTCCATTTATCTTCAAGATTTTCATATGTTTTTGTTCTTTTTAAAAAAGGATTTTTAGATATAAGTTCATATGCTTTTTCAAATTCGTTTTTATCAATAATTGCAGAAAGTTTTCTTTCATCTTCAAAAAGATCATAAAAATAAACACCTCCGTCTACAGTTCCGACTATCAGTATATTTTTATCATCTATAAATTCCAAAGAACTGGGCAGTTCCAACATTTTTATAAATTCATCGCTTATGAGCTCATAGTCGTCCATAGAATAAAGAGACACTTTTTTATTATTGTCCGATATAACAAACATAAAACTTTCATCACCGTTAAACACTATATCAAACACTCTGTCAACCATATTGGCAAGACGCTTTTGAACCTTGCCTTTTGCATAATTCCATACGATAAGCTCTCCTATTTTATCACCGCTTACAAGCTGCTGCTTGTCCATAAACCTTAGTGCGGTAACCGCTCCTTTATGTGCTTTTTTCCTATAGCTTATATCCATGGAAGATATGTTTGTAATCGTTATGGATTTATCATAGCTTCCTGTAGCTCCCCAAAGACAGTTTTTTGAAAATGCCACAGCTGTAATATAATCTGCATGAGGAGGAAGAGAAGAAACCATTTTCCCCGTCATCATAGACCATATATATGCCCTTCCGTCCTCTCCACCGGTCATGAGATATTTTTCTTCCCTGTCAAAGCTGACACTAAGCACATCTCCTTTATGCCAGCCAAGTGTGTATATCAGTTTTTTATCTTTAAGGGACCATACTGTTGTTTTATGCTTGTTTCTTACGGCAATAGCCAAAAACTTTCCGTTTTGGGAAATATCGACACTGTTTTCATGAGGATTGTTTTTTGGAAGTTTTATTTTAAAACCGTCCAACAGCTTATAAGTTGCGGTATCATATATTCTAACCGTATTGTTTTCGTCTATAATGCATAACTGGTTATTTCCTATATATTTAATTTTACTTACCGCCGCTCTTATATTTATTATTTTAACAGGCTGCAAAAATTCTCCTTTTAAAAATATGTTAACATTTTATCAAAAAAGGTTTTTTTTATGACTTTAACTATAATCGACACTTTCGGATTTTTATTTCGCAACTTTTACGCACTTCCTCCTCTTAAAAGCAAAAAAGGGTTTCCTACAGGTATGATTACGGGATTTTTAAACTTCGTATCTTCTTTGGGAAAAGATTTTGAAACGGATTATATTGTATTTACTATTGATTCAAAAGAAAAAGAAACCTTCAGAAAAGAGATATTCAAAGATTACAAGGCCAACCGTCCTGAAGCACCGGAAGATTTAAAGGCGCAGCTTCCTGTAGCAATAGATTTAATTAACGAAATGGGATTTAAAATGATAGAAATCCCGGGATTCGAAAGCGACGATATCATCGCGTCCCTTGCCAAACTTGCCGCAAGCAAAGGCATTAAAGTTAAAATAGTAAGTCATGATAAAGACATGTATCAACTAATAGACGATGACAAAATAGTAATATTCGACCCCATTAAAAAAGTAGAAATAAACGAAGCAAAATGCATAGAAAAATTCGGCGTCCATCCTAAAGATTTTATAAACTTTCAGGCTCTTGTCGGAGATTCCAGCGACAATATCCCGGGAGTTAAAGGAGTGGGAGTAAAAACCGCCGCAAAACTTATCAACCAGTATAAAACACTTGAAAACCTTTACGACCATATAGACGAAATAAAAGGAGCGCTTCAAAAAAAACTTATAGCAGACAAAGAAAACGCATTTTTAAGCCGTAAACTCGTTACTTTAAAAACGGATCTTTTTGACAGTATAAACCTTGAAGAATTCAAATATCCTGAAATAAACCCTATTTTAAAAGTAGCGGACAGACTTATAGACTTAGACATCACCTCGATATTGGAGAGAGTCAAAAAAGAAGGCCTTTACGTAAAAACCAAAATGCCCGACAATCAGGTAAAGTTCGACGCAATACTTATAGAAAACGAAAAAGAGCTTTTTGAAATTATCGATAAAATAGGAGACAGAATCGTAGCTTTCGATACTGAAACCGACGGTCTGGAAAATCCTAATATCGTAGGCTTCAGCTTCGCTTTTGAAGAATCAAAAGCTTATTATGTACCTATAAACCACTTCTATTTGGGAGTTACGGATCAGATACCGCAAAACAAAGCACTTGAAGCCATACAAAAAATACTAAATAAAAAGGTAATAGGACACAATCTGAAATTTGATTTCAAAATGCTTAAAAAATACGGATTAGATATTCCGGTTCCGTTTGCCGATACTATGATAATGGCCTGGATTTTAGACCCGGATTCTTCGGTAGGACTCGACAGCGCGGCAAAAAGATATCTTGACCATACAAATATAAAATTCAAAGAAATAATAGGAAAACGAAAAAATTTCTCGGAAGTGGACATTAAAGAAGCCGCAAAATACGCGGCTGAAGACGCAATAATTTCACTTAAACTGTATAAAACCCTAAAAGACAAACTATGGGAAGAAGTAAAATGGGATTTCGAAAATATAGAAATGCCTTTTGTAAATCTTTTAATAGATATAGAATCGCAGGGTATTAAACTCGATATTGAATATATGCATAAACTCCAAATAGAAATCACCGAAAAATTAAAAAACCTCACAGAAGAAATATACGCCCTAGCCGGTCACGAGTTTAACATCAAATCACCCAAACAGCTGGGACATATTCTATTTGAAGTATTAAAACTTCCTGCAAAGAAAAAAACCAAAACAGGCTATTCAACCGATGAAAAAGTGCTAAATTCCCTTAAACACGCCCATCCTATTATGGAAAAACTCCTCGAATACAGAAAACTGGACAAACTTTTAAGCACATATATCATTCCTTTGCAGGAATACGCAAAAAAAGACGAAAACCATAAAATATATACCAACTTTTTACAGACGGGAACTGCCACCGGGAGACTTTCAAGTAAAAACCCGAACCTTCAAAACATTCCCACTTCCACGGAAATAAATATCCGCGACGCTTTTATAGCCGAAAAAAAATTCGTAAGTCTGGATTATTCCCAGATAGAGCTTAGACTTCTTGCTCATTTTTCTAAAGACGAACATCTCATAAACGCCTTTTTACAGGATAAAGATATTCACCTTGAAACCGCCGTAAAAATATTTGGAGAAGACAAAGCAAAAGAATACCGTCCGGTGGCTAAATCAATCAACTTCGGACTTATATACGGAATGGGCCCTAAAAAACTCAGTGAAACAATAAACGTTTCCACAAAAGAAGCTAAAGAATTCATAGAAAAATATTTTGCTTCATTCCCTACCGTTAAAACGTTTTTGGAAAACACCAAAACCGAGGCAAGGGAAAAAGGATACGTTGAAACGCTTCTAAAAAGAAGAAGATTTTTCGATTTTGCAGCCGCCAACGCAAGAACAATAGCAAACTTTGAAAGAGAAGCGGTCAATACGATATTCCAAGGAAGTGCGGCCGATATAATCAAAAAAGCGATGCTTGAAATAAAAACAAAATTTCCGTCATCCAAAATGCTTCTTCAAATACACGATGAACTTATTTTCGAAATAGACTCACACGATGAAGCATACGAATACAAAGAAATTATGCAAAACGTATTTAAACTAGAAGTTCCGCTAAAAGTCGGAATCAGCTTCGGAAAAAGATGGGGAGAACTGAAATAATCAAGGCAGCATTACCTCATCTATTTCATACACTTTCCCGTTTTTTCCTTTTAAACTTAAAGATTTCACATCTCTTTTTATTATAAACAGCACTTCCGGTTTTTTATTAAAAACTTTAAAATAAACAATTTCACCTTCTGAATAACTGTTAATTCCTTTTTTTATTTTTTTATCAAAGAGTTTTTTAGTCTGTATGATTTTCCGTTTTTCTATACTCACTTTATAAAGAATTTTTTTATTTTTATCCAAGGCATAAAAATATTTTCCGTTTTTACTTAAACTTAATAAATCCGTACCTTTGAGTCTTTTGTCTTTAAATTCAAGCCCGTAAGAAATATCTGGTTCGGAAGGGTCAGATATATCCACGTTATAAAACATGTCTTTTGCAGAAATATAAACCCTTTTTCTGTTTTCATCTACTAACATACTTAAAGCCACTCCTAAAGGCAAGCTTCCCGTTACTTTTTCATGATTTGGATACTTTTTATCTATTACATAGAATTTTTGAGGCGTTAAAACATAAAAATATTTTTTATTTCTACTGATTTTAACTTCGCATTTAGAAACAGAATATCCTTTTAACGTTTTTTTGTAATATAATTTATTGTCTTTAAAAACGTTAATTACATTATAAGTAAAAAAATAACCGACTCCGTCATCGCTTAAAGCACATTCCACCTTTCTTATTTTCACAATGTTTTTAAATTCCGGTTTGTATAGATTTTGAATGTTAACAAAACGGAGATTATAAAAAGAACCGTCTCTAGAAATCACTGCCAGCCATTTATTGCTAATATATTTTAAACCGTTCACTGAAATATAGCTGTTTTCAGCAAACAGCTGATAATTTTTAAAGAGATTATAAATCAGCAGTTTTTCTTTTCTTATTTTGTAGTTTTTTACCAATTCTGGATAATTTTCACCTAAAAACAAAACATTATCGTTTCTACCGAAATCAGCGGTAAATGTGGCATTCGCATCTTTTAGAGCAAAAGGAAGATATAAAATTTCTTTACTTTTTATCACATCGCCGAATTTATAATTTTTAAATTCTATCCTTTTAACGCTCTTTGTCTTTGGAGATGAAATATTTGCATAATTATCTATACTTTGAGGCAGATTAAAAGCAGACAAACCCAAACTTCCGATTGATAAACAGATAAATATTTTGCCGATAGTTTTCATTGCAGAGCCTTTTTTTTAATTATAGCTCTTATTAAATATTAAATCAATATTAATACATAGTTAATAGTTTATTAAATATATTTCTATAAAATTATCTTATATTTGAACAAATATTCATATATTTTGTTAAAATTGTTATAATAAAGAAAAAAAGGAGAGAAAATGTGCCAATTACCTGAATATCATACATGTATTGACGTAGTAATGGTTTGCGGATTCTGGCTGTTCACATTTGCAATGGTAATCAACTACATCAAAGCCTTCGCAAAATAAGCGAAGGTTTTTTATTCTAACATAGCGCTGTCGCTTAAATCTTTCGATATTTCCTTTTTAGGTTTGATTCCGGCTTTTTCTTTAAGTATTTCAATTTGTCTTATTACGTTGCCTCTTCCGGAAGTGAGTCTGTTTTTGGCATTGTCAAATGACTTTTGGGCGCTTTCAAGAGACTTTCCGACTTTTTCGAAATCTTCCGTAAAGCCTCTTACTTTATCATAAAGATTTTCGGCGGCTTTTACCACTTCATCAATATTTTTGGCCTGTCTTTCAAATCTCCAGCTGCTCTCAATAGCTCTTAACGATACCAAAAGAGTCGTAGGAGAAACGAGCACCACTCTTTTTTTAAACGCATACTCAAAAAGCCCAGAATCGTTTTCAAGCGCCAGCATTAGCGCATTTTCGATAGGAACGAACATAAAAATAAAATCAAGGGAATTTACGCCTTTAAGATTTTCGTATTTTTTTTCGGCAAGCGAGTCTATATGGTTTTTAAGCGCCTGAATATGTGCTTTGATATACGCTTTATCTTCCGTTTTTATATATTCCTGATATGCGTTAAGAGAAGTTTTGGCATCGATTATCACATCTCTGTTATTCGGAAGATGAACGATTACGTCCGGACGGTATCTTTTATTGTCCTCGTCGTTTAAACTCACTTCCCTTTCAAATTCTCTGCCCTCTTCCAGACCGCTTAGCTCAAGCACCCTCTCAAGAACAAGCTCACCCCAGTTACCCTGTGTTTTACTCTCGCCCTTAAGCGCTTTTGTCAGGTTTTCCGCATCGGTTGAGAGTTTATGGCTTAGTTCTTTTAAGTTTTTCAGTTCGTTTTGCAGAGCGCTGATTTTTTCTGCTTCGTCTTTACTTAAAAATTCTATTTTTTCTTTAAACTCTTTCATCTGGTTTTGTAAAGGGTTCAATATTTGAGAGAGGCTTTCTTTTGAGGTTTTTGTCATTTTTTCATTTGTTTTTTCCAAGATTTCGTTTGCGAGGTTTTCAAACGATTCTTTCAATTTTTCCTCGCTTTTTTTGAGAAGCTCCAGTTTTTCTTCAAAAGATTTTTCACTCTCTTCAAGTTTTGTTTTCAACTCCTGGTTTTCTACGGAAAGTTTGGAGCTTAACTCCCTTAACCGCTTTAGTTCCTCATAAACATTTTCAAGTTCTCCGGTTTTTTCAAAGAGCTGTTTTTGAGCTTCTTCATATTTGGTTTTTAATTCCTGAAGCTGAATGTTAAGGTTGGAGTTTTCTTTTCTTAAATTTTCTATTTCTTCTTCAAAACTTCTATTTTTTAATTCTTTTTCCGTTAACTGACTCTTCGCTTCTTCATATTTAGTCTGAATTTCTTTTAAAATTTCTTTATTTTTTATATATTCGCTTTCAAGCAGTTCATGTCTGCTTTTGTATTCGTTTAAATTTTTAATCTGTTCTTCACAGATTGCATTTTGCGTTTTTTCATACTGCAGGGCTGCATTAATCTCATTCAGTTCATCTTCTTTCTTTGAAAGCTCTTCCAAAAGTTTTTCGGCTTTTTTTCTCAAAACAAATGCCGTAAATCCCACAGACAGAACCAAAGCCCCTAAAATACCGATTATTAAATAAATATTTTCCATTGCTCCCCTTTATATTTTCTTTTCAAATTCTTTTAGAAGTTTTCTTCTTTTTTTTACGTCCGGAAGATACCTCGCCACCTCATCCCAGAATTTATTCGAATGGTTTTTATGCTTTATGTGAGCTAGTTCGTGTACTACCACATACTCTATCAGCTCTTCCGGAAGCTGCGCGAGATAATAATTGAAACTTATACTGTTTTTAGGGCTGCAGCTGCCCCATCTTGTTTTATTAAATCTGAAAGAAACCCTGCTTGGATACAGATTCATTTTTTCCGAATATGTTTTTACATATTTCAAAACGACAGGAGGCAGTTTTTCTTTAAACAGCTCTTTTACATCAGCTCCGTTTTTATCATATTTTTTACCGAAAAGATAAAAAAACTCTTTTTCGGAAAGTTTATGAATAATATGCTCTGCATGTTTTAGAATAAATTTTTCTATATGTCTTTTAGGCACGAATCCGTTGCACCTTATTTCCACAAATCCTTCTTTTACTTCCAGATACAGATTTTTAATAGGTTTTTTAACTATTTTATATCTTATTTCAGCCCCGTTGAAAAAAAGTCTGTCCATTTATTTTTTCTTCATAAATTCAACGATTTTACCATGAAATCTTGCATAGCACAAATTCAAATCATTCTCGTAAACATCAGAGAGTTTATCCCAGTTTTCTTCAATTCCTCTTTCGCACCACTCTCTCATTTCATCATACGTTTCAAATTCATATCCTTTTTTCTTAAGAAGCCTTCTGGTATATGCGTCTACTACCATTATATCACGTCCGCATGCATAGCAAAGAATAGAATCGGCCGTCTCAAACCCTATGCCTTTTTGTTCAAGCAGCCACTCTCTGTTTACATTTTCCCTGAAACTTTCAAAACTGCCGAAATCCCTTAGAATATTCCGGCTCAAAGCTATAAGGCGCTTTGACTTTTGATTGTAAAAACCCGCCGGTTTTATAATTTCAGACAAAAATACCGGGTCTAAACTTGCAACATCTTCAATTCTCCATTCACCATTTTCCATTTTCCATTTATTAAGGGCTTTTTCGACGTTTTCCCATTTTGTGTTTTGTGTCAAAACGGCTCCGACCACCACTTCAAACGTGCCGTAATTCGGCCACCAGTATTTAGGTTTGTTTATTAAAAGATTTTTGCTTCTTAGTTCTTTTAGAAGCTCGTAAGAATTGCTAAACTCCAACTTCAACCTCCTGGGAAACATACAACTCGCCCTCACCAACGGCTTTAAACTTTTTAGCCGATACGCTCTTATTTTCGTCGGTTTTAATAAGCAGCGCCTGAAAAATAGCCTCGCATTTCTCTTTTACGTCAAAATTATGCTTAAGACCTGTCAGCATATGGGCAATAGGCGCTTTCGCTTCCATGCCAATTACGTTATCCCTGCAGCCCGTAAGACCTATATCCGTCAGATAACAGGTTCCGTCCTCTATTTCCAGATCATCGGTACCGATATGCGTATGCGTACCTACCACGGCTCCCACCCTGCCTTTTAGCATAAGATACATGGCTCTTTTTTCTGCTGTGGCTTCCGCGTGGAAATCCACAAAAATAAACTTATCTTTTCCTTCTACAAATTGATTGAGCTCTATAAACGGGTTTTTGCCGTAAGGCATCGCAAATATCCCCATTGCACTTATTACGATAATATTATCGTCTTCATAATACCATTCTCCCGGAGCTTCAAAATAATTCAGCGGTCTTAATATTTTTTTTTCTTCAAGCAGCGTAAAAGCGTCTTTTTTCTTATCAAAAGTATGATTTCCTCCCGTAAAAATATCCACTCCCGCAGTTTTCAATTCTTTATACACTTTTTCCGTCACACCAAAACCGTGCGCCGCGTTTTCGTAATTAGCAATTACGTAATTAATCTGATACTCTTTTTTTAAAGAGGGAAGAAATTTCTTAACCATTTTTCTTCCCGGTTTGCCTACAATATCGCCTATAAAAAGTATATTCATTAAAATCCTTTGGTAAAATACTAAAATGAAAAAGTTTATTTTATTTATAATTATAATTAATTTATCGTTTGCTACGGACAACATTGTATACAAAAAAACAAAAACAGAACAAAACACCTTATATGAAACCCTTATTTCTATAAAAAAAGGGCTTATCAGCAACGTTAATTTTTTTATACCCGATTATTTGAAAATAAACCCTAAAGAGTCGTTTTTTCATTTTAAAATAAGCTATGATTCGCTAAACAGCAAGGTCTCAACCTCTCTGTCACTGCATTTAAAACTTCCGGGTTTAAAATTTTCCCACATTATTGTTAAAAATAAAACGACAAAACAAAAAAATTTAAAAAAGCAGAATCCGCAGACCAAAAGTTTATATACCTCATTGACAATAAGACCCTATTTAAGAATAAGAGATTCCAAACTCAAGTTTTTTATAAAAAACAGCTTTTTGATTCAAAAAACTTATTATCTTACTTATGCGTTTAACCAGCAGTTTTATTATTATCCTTTTGATAACTACTGGGAAGAATATTCAATAGTAATTATCAAAAAAAAACCTTACACATTCAATACCACCGTATCAAGAACAAAAAACGATTCGTTTTTTACATACACTTCTGGAATTTATAAATCGTTTATTTACAATAAAAGGCTTTATGTTTTAGGATACTCTTTTACGGGCTATACAGACAGGGCTCCTTTTTGCTATTCTCATAAACTGAACCTTGTTTTCAGGCATATTATCAGATCCAAAAGAATATATATAGAATTCGAGCCTTATCTTCTATATTCCAAAACATACGATTATCACTTAAAAGAAGCGGTAAATATAAGTTTAAATTACAAATTTTAGATAAAATTTCATAAAAAAAGGTATTTTAATGATTAAAGCGTTAAGAGGAATGAAAGACATTGAGGACCCTCGTTTTTTAAAAATATTCGATACCGCCAGGGAAATTGCCGAAAATTACGGATATTCATACATAGAAACCCCTATTTTAGAAGAAACGTCTTTGTTTAAAAGAAGCGTGGGAGAAAGCAGCGACATAGTAAATAAAGAGATGTATCAGTTTATAGACAAAGGGGGCAACGACGTCTGCCTAAGACCCGAAGGGACGGCGGGAGTTGTCAGAAGCTTTATAGAGCACAAATACGACAGACAGCAGACTCCTAAGAGATTTTGGTATTTCGGACCTATGTTCAGATATGAAAGACCGCAAAAAGGAAGACTGAGGGAATTCCACCAGTTCGGAATTGAAAGCTTCGGAGAACCTAGCATATACGAAGATATAAACATCATTGCCCTTGCGGCGGATATTTTCGATTCTTTAGGAATTGATTACACTCTTAAAATCAACTCTTTGGGATGCAGCGTATGCATGCCTGAATACAGAAACAAACTGGTTGAATTTTTAAATTCGCACAAAGAAGAACTCTGCGAAGACTGTCAAAGAAGAATCACCCAAAACCCTATAAGAACACTTGACTGTAAACAGCAAAGCTGTCAGGAGATTCTAAAAGACGCCCCAAAAATTACGGACAACCTCTGCGAAAACTGCCAAAAAGACTTCGAAACACTGAAAAAAGGTCTTGAAAATCTCGGCATCAGTTACGAAGTGGACAAAAACCTCGTAAGAGGTCTTGATTATTACACAAAAACGACTTTTGAATTCGTATCAACCGAAATCGGAGCCCAAAGCGCAATATGCGGAGGCGGAAGATATGACAGGCTGGTTGAGTTTTTAGGAGGGAAATCCACACCGGGAGTCGGATTCGCAATAGGAGTGGAAAGAATTCTGGAACTTGTTAAAACAGACGAAATCAGAGACGGTATATATATGGGTGCAATGCTTGACGAAGCTTTGCCTTTTATACAAAAAGAAGCAAAAAAACTAAGACACAACCAAAAAGTGTTCGTAGAAACAAAAACAAAATCTTTAAAAGCGCATCTTAAAGCCGCAGACAAAGGCGGATACAAAAAAGCTCTTATAGTAGGTGAAGAAGAGCTAAAAGAAGGAAAATTTTTCGAAAAAGAGCTATAATTAAATTAAGTTAAACAAAGGCTTAACATGAACTACGGAATAGATATCTGGGGTGCCAACAATTTCTTTATAGAAAACGGCAAACTGAAAATAAACTACGGAAACCAGCCGGCTCTTATAGACATAATAGAAGAAATAGAAGAAAAAGGAATAAAAGGGCCTATTCTTCTCAGATTTCCCCATCTCATCAGAAAACAGATCAATTCATTATACATATCATTCAATAAAGCTATTAAAGAGTTTGATTACAAAGGAAAATTCCAGGCGGTATTCCCGCTTAAAGTAAACCAGTTTCCTACTTTTTTAAAACCTCTCATTAAAATAGCGCATAAATACAATTACGGACTGGAAGCCGGAAGCAAGGCGGAACTTATCCTGGCAATGGCTTATAACAACAAAAACGCCCCTATCACTATTAACGGATTTAAAGACAAAGACATGATACGCCTGGCATTCATAGCCGGTTTTATGGGATTTGACGTAACTATTACTATTGAAGGACTAAATGAGCTCAAATCCATTATAGAAGTCAGTACCGAATACCACAAAATGCCGGTAAATATCGGTATCCGTATTCGTCTTCATACAAGCGGCGTCGGGATATGGGCTAAAAGCGGGGGGATTGAGAGCAAATTCGGACTAAGCTCTACCGAAATTATAGAAGCCATTGAAATACTCAAACAAAACGGCATACTGGACAAACTTAAAATGATCCATTTCCATATCGGCAGTCAGATAAACGATATATCGCCGCTTAAAAAAGCTATCCGTGAAAGCGGTAACATATATGCGGATTTAAGAAAGCTCGGAGCCAAAAACCTGAGCGCCATCAATATTGGCGGAGGACTTGCGGTAGAGTATTCACAGTGGGAGGAAAAACGTGACAAAAACTATTCAATTGAGGAATTCAGCAACGACGTTGTGTATCTTTTAAAAGAAATTTCAAACAAAAAACAGGTTCCTATGCCTGATATTTTCACTGAAAGCGGACGATTTATCGCATCGCCTTCCACTATATTAATAGCACCGGTAATCGAACTTTTTTCTCAGGAATATACCGAAAAATCCTTAAGGTTAAAAAACAAAAACCCCGATCTGGTGGAAGAACTGTTTGATCTTTATGATACACTTAACGAAAGCAACTATATTGAATATTTTCATGACGCTCTGGATCATTTTGAAAGTCTGCTTACACTTTTTGATTTGGGATATATAGACCTTATAGACAGAAGCAACAGCGAAATACTTGTACATCTTATAATTAAAAAAGCTCTCAAATTCGCAACTTCCAGAGGATTTAAAAATAAAGAGCTTAAATCAATTAACGAAAAAATACAGGAAAAATACCTTGCAAACTTTTCTATTTTTCAGAGTCTGCCTGATTTTTGGGGACTCGGACAGAGATTTCCTGTTATGCCTATAACAAAACTGAATATTAGCCCAAACAGAAGTGCGACTATATGGGATATCACCTGCGACAGCGACGGAGAAATACCTTTTAACAAAGAAAACCCTATATATTTACATGACGTTGACCTGAACAAAGAAAAATATTATTTAGGATTTTTCCTTGTAGGAGCCTATCAGGAAATTTTGGGTATGAAACACAACCTTTTCAGCTTCACAAATGAAGCTATCGTAAGTTTTGACGAAGAAGGAAACCACCAAATAGAATTTCTTGAACCGACCCAAAAAATAAGGGAAATATTAATCGATCTTGATTATGATATAAACGAACTTGAATGGAGATTAAAAGACAATATAGAAAACAACATTAAAAACGAAGAAAAACAAAAAGAGATTTTCGGAGAGCTTTTACTACTCCTTAACGATATGGTTTATCTGAAAGATTAAAGATTATTTTCCTGAGAAGGCACTATGTCTTCTCTTTTTATTAAATTATCCACTTTTAAAATAGTAATAATTCTTCCGTCATCCATTCTTCCCACGCCTTCAATTATATCATCTTCATTTGAATAAGTATCCGGAGGAGGAAGTATGTTTTTTTTCTTGATTCTAAGGGCGGAAGTAAGTCTGTCAATAATAAACGCCACATCCTCGTCTTTTATTTTCATAACGATAAATCTTGTATTTTCATCAATATCGTTTGCGGAAACTCCGAATTTTATTCTTAAATCTATAAGTGGAAGCACGTTACCCCTTAAGTTAAACACGCCTAATACGTAATCAGGAGTAAACGGAACCCTTGTCCATTCTATAGGTTTAATAATTTCCTGAATGGATAAAATAGGAACGGCAAATTCTTCTTCACCCACTATAAATCCCACTAACTGTACAATCTCTTCAGAAACGTTTTCTTCCGGCTGCGTAAGAGACTGTTGCTGCTGTTTTACGATTTCGTTTAAACTTCCCATTTTTTACCCTTATAATCCAAGATTTCTTCTAACTACGTTTTGTAAATATTCAGGAGTATACGGTTTTGTAATATATTCGTTCATTCCCACTTCAACACCTCTTACCCTGTCTGATTTTGTAGTTCTGCTCGTAACCGCTATTAAAGGCAGTTTTCTGTATTTGTTATATTTTCTTATTTCCTGCGCTAACGTATAACCGTCCATTCTAGGCATTTCAATATCTATAAGCATTGCGTCGACTTCATTGTTTTTAAGCATCTGAAGGGCTTCTACGCCGTCTTTTGCCTCTATAAGATTTACTCCGAGTTCTTCAAGCGCGTTTCTCATGATTTTTCTGTCCATTGCGCTGTCATCTACAAGCATAACGGTATAATCGCTAGGTTTTTCTTTTTTCTTTTTAGCTTCGTTTAGAGATTCGGTTACTATTTTTTTGTTATGGGTTTCTTTAGCCAGTTTCATTAAAGTACCCACGTCTATAATAAGCGTAACCCTACCGTCGCCTCTGATAGTAGCACCGGCAATTCCAGGAATACCTTTTAAAAATTCGCCCAGTGATTTAATGACAATCTCTTCCTGACCTATAAATCTGTCTACAATAAGACCTATTTTAGTGGCACCGAGTCCTAAAATAACGACATACAGATATTTTTCAGGTTCGAGTACTTTTTCGATTTCAAAAATATCCGCCATATTTACAAGAGGAAGCACTTCCTCACGGAGTTTAAGTACGCTTTTTCCTTCAATTGTATAGATATCTTCTTCTACGATTCTTACAGTTTCTATAACGTTTGAAAGAGGCACGGCAAAAAGATCTTCCTGACTTGCCACAAGCAGAGCCTGAATAATTGCAAGTGTTAGAGGGATTTTTAGTTTGAACGTACTTCCTTTACCCGGAGCCGAGTCAACTTCAATAATACCGTTAAGTTTTTCAATATTCGTTTTAACAACGTCCATTCCGACTCCGCGTCCTGATACGCTTGTAACTTTAGCAGCTGTTGAGAATCCCGGCTTAAAGATAAGCATAAACGCTTCTTTATCGCTCATATTAGCTGCTTCGCTTTCGGTAATGATTCCTTTTTCTATAGCTTTTCTTTTTAAGACCTCAGGATCCATACCTTTACCGTCGTCTTTAATTTCGATAACGATCATATTACCTTCGTTATAAGCCCTAAGCCATACAGTACCTTCTTCCGGCTTTCCGAGTTTTTTTCTCTCTTCCGGCGGTTCAATACCGTGGTCAACGGAGTTTCTGATCATATGCACAAGAGGATCGCCTATTTCTTCGATAATTGATTTATCAAGTTCAGTATCTTCACCTTCGATAATCAGTTTAACTTTTTTACCTAATTCGCGTGAAAGGTCTCTGACTAAACGAGGGAATTTGTTAAATACTTTACCGATAGGAAGCATTCTTGTTTTCATAACGGCAATTTGAAGGTCTGTAGTCACTATAGAGATACTTGACACAACCTGATTAAGTTCTTCAAGGAATTTTTCGCCTTCATATCTTTCTTCTACGTCGTTATAAATTTTAATAAGCCTGTTTTTGGCAAGAACAAGCTCACCTATCAGGTTCATTAACTGGTCAAGTCTTTTTACATCAACCCTGATAGTCTGTTCGGCCACGGATGAAATCGCTTTTCTAACTTCTTTTTTCTTTTGTTCTTGTGTAAGTTCCTGTTTTTTAGCAGGCGCTATTTCTTTTTTTTCTTCTTTTTTTTCTTCTTTTGTCTCTTCAGATTTCTTTTCTTCTTGGCTTTGTTCTTTTTTATCTTCTTTAGGTTCGGTTTTGCCGCCTTTGTTTCTAAGCTCAACTAAATGTTCAAGCACCGCATCGGCTTCTTCGGGAGAAAGCGAATCAAGATCTATTTCATCGGCATTTTCAAGAGTTATGTCTTCTAAATTGATATTGCCTATTTTTTTAGGTTTTTCTTTTTTGTTTCTAAGCTCAACTAAATGCTCAAGCACCGCATCAAGCTCTTCAGGCTCTAAAGAATCAAGATCTATTTCATCTGCGTTTTCCAGAGTGATTTCATCTAAATTAATGTTTCCGACAATTTTAGGTTTATTAGAAGATTCCTGACTTTCAGATTCGGCTTCTTTTTTATTTTCTCCGTTTACAATAGCGTCAAGTTTGACTACGATAGGCTCAATATCTATATCCGGAGCCGAATCATCGCCGTTGTCTCTTATGTATTCCAAAATACCTTTCATGGCGTCTACGGACTCAAGAATGACGTCCATTATTTCAGGAGTAATGGTAAGCTCGCCTTTTCTTGCTTTATCCAGCACTGCTTCCATGTGATGCGTAAGTCTGGTTAACTTATCAAAATTTAAAAAACTTCCGCTTCCTTTAATCGTATGCGCGACTCTGAATATTTTATTAAGAAGATCCAGATCATCGGGAGAGTTCTCCAGCTCAACAAGATCCTGGTCCATCTCCTCTATCATTTCAAAAGCTTCTACAAGGAAGTCTTCTAATAATTCTTGAATTTCATCCATAGCCTACCTTTCTTAAGAATTATTTTCTTTATGGTTTTGTAAAATATCCGCAATCTGCTGATAAAATTTATTTGAATCGAATTTAACAAGATATCCTTCAGCACCTACGGCCTTACCTCTTATATCGCTGAATGCGTCGGAAATAGACGAACTGAACACAAGAGGAATATCTTTAAATCTTTCATCCGCATGTATTTTAGCCGCCATATGATATCCGTCCATTTTAGGCATTTCAACGTCGCTAAGGATAAGTTTTAATTTGTCTTTCAAATTATCCCTGTATACTGCATATAACTCTTCAAGCTTTTGAAGGCCTTCCTCTCCGTTTGTTGCCTCAATAACTTCAAATCCCATTTTTTCAAGCGCGTCTCTTTCTATTCTTCTGGCCGTAGCAGAGTCGTCCACAAGCAACACCATACCGCTGAATTTTTGAATAGAATCCAAATCAACGTCTTCAAGATTTGCTTCAAAAAGACCCATTTCTTCAACAATACTTTCCAAATCAAGTATTAAAAGAATTTCGCCGTTTTCTATTCTTGTAATACCGGTGATTTTACTTCTGTCCAGTTTTCCCTGGCCGACACCGAACTGAGCCGGTTCGATATCCGCCCAGCTGATTCTTCTGATTCTTTTAGCGTCATGAACGATAAAACCTATAAGGATATTATTAAATTCCGTAATAATCACTCTTTTTTTAATAGGAGCCTCATCTTCGCTCGGCACCGTAATTCCCATCCATTTTGCCAGATCAACGACAGGGACAACCACTCCCCTTAAATCGAAAATCCCTTCAATATAATCTTCGCTTCCAGGCAGCTCAGTGAGTTCAGGCATTTTTATAATTTCTCTTACTTTAGCAACGTTAATACCGTAAACACCTTCATAAATACCGCCGTTCGGTTCTTTTTTATAAAGTCTGAAATCGACAAGTTCTAATTCGTTAGAGCCTACTTTTAGCGTTTTATCGTCCATCATATCCTATTTCCTTTATTATCGGATTATTGTCTAATTGTATTAAAATATAGCTTTTAGTGCAAATAAATGCCGGCAAATTTATATACTCTCTGTCTTGAAAATGTAATATTCTGTTTTGATGGTAATGACCTTCAATAATTATACCATAATCGTATAATTTTAACTTTTCTTTAATTTTTTTTTCAAAATTTTCAAGCTTTTTACAGCTTATTTTTTTAGAAAGAATTTTTTTAAACATCCAGTTGTTTATGAAGTTCAGGGAAATCACATTCAATATTTTTTCAACTGTTTCGTTTCTTATAATTTTTACATACATCCTGTACAAAGAATCGGTATCGGTTAAATCGCCGTGCGTTAAAAAAATATTTTTTTTATCGTCAAAAAAAGCATCGGCAAAAACCGCGTTTGGAAAAATTTTTTCTATATTAAAATCATGGTTTCCCGGAGTATAAAACACTTCCGTTTTTTTAGAGAGTTCATTTATAAGGTTTACGGCTTCTTTATTATAATTTTTCAAATAGGCAAAAGGCAGAAGAAGATGAAAAACATCCCCCAGAAAAAACACCTGAGGAGGCGGGTTTTCAATCCATTTTTTTAAAAGATTTAAAAACTTTTTATCCCCTTTTTTATAATGCACGTCGGCAATTACGGCCGCTTTGTCTTTCAGTTCAATTTTTTTAACTTTTAATTTTTCACTTTTCACTTTTCACTTTTCACTTTTACGGAACATAGGCTATTTTAGGCAGTGCGAGCCCTTCTTCAAATCCGAACATAAGATTTGCGTTTGCAACCGCCTGGCTGGAAGCCCCTCTTAAAAGATTGTCGATTACGCTGTTAATAAAAAGCATATTGCCGTTTTTAACGGCAAAAATATCGCAGTAGTGCGTACCCGCAACGTTTTTAATTTCCACCGGCTTGCCGCTTATTCTTATAAATTCTTCATTTTTGTAGGTTTCTTGTAAAATTTCTAACGGGTCTATCTCTTTTTTCAGTTTTGCATATACGCTAACCTGCATTCCCCTCGTAATCGGCAGAAGCTGCGGAACAAAAGTGACGTTTAATCCTGTTTTTTCTTTTATTTCAACAGAATGGCGGTGTTTTACAGGGTTATAGGCAAAGAAATTCTCATTGTCTTTTACAAAATGAGTAGTCGAGCTGAGCTTCTTGCCTGCTCCGCTTACTCCGCTTTTGGCATCTACGAAAACACCGTCTTCAATATACTCTATAAAAGGATAAATAGCCAGTATGCTGGCTGTAGGATAACATCCCGGATTTGCAATTAAACTTGCTTTTTTAATATACTCCCTGAAAATTTCAGGCAGTCCGTATGCCGAATTTTCAAGATTTGCAGGATCGGTATGAGGACAGTAATAATCTTCGTAATTTTTCTGATTAAGCCTGTAATCCGCTGAAAAATCGACTATTTTAGTTTTGCCGTAAAGCTCTTTTACCAGCGCCATGGCTGTTTTGTGAGGAACGGCAAGAAAAACCAAATCATATTTTGCCAGTTTTTCGGTATCGGATTTTTGTATTTCACATTCAAACACACTTTTAAGCGAAGGATAAATTTCTTCTATTCTCTCTCCTCCTTCGCTTCCGAAAAGCCCTGATATTTCAAAATGGGGATGGTTTAACAGTATTTTTATAAGTTCCAGCCCCGTATAACCGCTCGCCCCAACTATTGCCACACTGATTTTTTTCATTCTCAATTCTCCATTCTAAATTATTTCCCTGTGCTCCCGAATCCTCCGGCACCTCTGTCGGTATCGCTTAATTCTTCAACCTCTGTTATTTCCGCCTGTACCACAGGAGCTATTACGGCCTGAGCTATTCTTTCTCCCTCTTTTATCTCAAAAGCCTCATTTCCGTGATTGATTAAAAGCACTTTTATCTCTCCCCTGTAATCGCTGTCAATTGTGCCAGGAGTGTTTAATACCGTTATACCGTGTTTGTATGCCAAACCGCTTCTCGGTCTTATCTGCACCTCGTATCCGAACTCGATCTCAAAAGCCAGACCAGTGCCGATAAGTTTTCTCTCTCCGGGATTGATAATTACGTCTTCTATCGAATGCAGATCAAACCCCGCTGCTTCTTTAGTCTGATATGCGGGAATAACCGCATTTTTATTTAATTTTTTAATTTTAAGTTTCATCTAAAACCTTTATTAGCTAAAACAGATATTTTCAAAACAGATTTTATCTATTTCATATACTTTAACGCCCCCCGGAAGATTTACTTCCACCTCATCTCCAACTTCTTTTCCGATTAACGCTTTCGCCAAAGGAGAATGATAAGAAATCAGCCCTTTTTCAGGGTTTGCTTCCGGAGCTCCCACTATAGTGTATTTTTCTTCTTCATCCGTATCAACGTCTATAAGATAAACGGTGCTCCCGAACGCCACCCTGTTATGGGCGTGCTCACTAGGATCCACTACAACGGCTCTACTTAATATATCGCTGAGCTCCGCTATTCTTCTTTCAATATGAGACTGCTTTTCTTTCGCCGCGTGATATTCCGCGTTTTCTTTTAAATCCCCGAGTTCTCTTGCGCTGTCTATTTCTTTAGCCACTTCGGGTCTTGCTTTTGTTTTCAAATACTCAAGCTCTTTGCTTAATTTTTCATATCCGTATTTAGTCATCGGTTCTTTATGCATTATTATCCTTTATACCGTATATTTTTTAATAATTATATCTAAAAAGTTATAAAGTCGTTAAGTTGTGTAGGTTTAAAGCCGTATTTACTTTATTAATAATTTCACCATGTTTTCGGCACTTCCGTATTTCAATATTTCTCTAAGTTTTTTTGATTTTCTTTGAAATTCCGCAAAATCGCTATTTTGAAAATCATTAATTAAATCCTCAATATCAAAATCCTGCAGATATTCACTGTGAAACTCTCCAAGGCCTTCGCATTCAAAAATTATATTCGCCAGCCCTACGTAATTAAGCTTAACAAACGTTTTGGCGATAATATATTCTATTTCACGGGCTTTATACATAAGAACGAAAGGAGTGCCTATAATCGCTGCTTCAAGCGTAGCCGTTCCGCTGCATATATACGCAAAATCGCTTTTCAACAAAGCCTTATGCGCATCATAAACAATCTCAAAACCGCTGACATCCCCGTAAATCTCATTTATATTATTTTTATAAATTTCAGGCACGGCCAAAAGTTTGCCGCCAGGCAGATGCTTGATAAGCTCTCTGAATACCGGCATTAAAGATTTTATTTCACTTTTTCTGCTGCCGGGTAAAAAAGCTATATTTCCGTATTTTTCACTGTCCCTGTAAAATTTTATTTCATCAAGCAGAGGATTGCCCACATATACGCCGTCTTTCCATATTTCTCTTTCGAACGGAAAAATATACGCCTTAACGTCCACGTATCTGTTTACGTCTTTTATTCTGCCTTTTTTCCATGCCCAGACTTTAGGCAAAATATAATAAATTATTTCTTTATCGGGATGTTTTTGCTTTATTTTTTTGGCAAGTCTTAAATTAAAACTCGGCGCGTCAATCAAAAGCACTTTATCCGCTTCGCCGGCCATATCGCTTAATTTTTCTATAGCCTTTTTGGCAAGTCTGATTTTAGGAATTACATCCAAAAATCCCATCACGTTAAACTCGTTACCGTCTATTATAGGATTTCCAAGACTTTTATCAAACACTCCCGTAATTTCACACTTTTCACCTTTTACTTTACACTCATTCAAAATTTCTTTTAAATGCAGGTTTGCGCTCGGCTCCAAAGCGCTTACAAGCAGTTTATTCAAATTCAACCTTTGACTGGTTAATTACTTTTTTTGATTTTCCGGCATTTCTTTTTTGAGATTTTAATTTCTCATTTTTCACTTTTAACTTTGCGCTTTTGCTTTCAACGATTTTTCCGTCTATTAAACAGCATCCGAAATTTGTCTGCATACACATCCTAAACCTCCCTTAATCTCTTTTCATCTGCATAAAGTATAAAACCTCTTACTTTTTTATCAGTCAGTTTCTCAGCCGCGGTTTTATATTTTTCAACCTGTGAAATATAACCGCTTTCGTCTTCAGGCCTTGCTGATTTGTAATCTATAATAACTACTTCCTCTTCGTTTTCAATCATCAGATCCATAATTCCCTCTTCGTTTTCAAACACAAAAGGAATTTCTTTGTATTTTCTGCCTTCGAATATTTCCAATTCTTTTTTACTCATCTCATACAGGGCATATGCTTTTTCTACATCGGTATAAATTCCGTATTTGTTTAAGACCGCATCGTAATCTTCCATTTCAAAAGCGTAATGCAGAGCAAGCCCGAAATATATGGCTCCAAAATCGTTCGGTTTGTATTCCGTCTCTTTTTTAACATCCTGAAGACCGTGATGTCTGAGGTGCAGACTGAATCTGCTTTTTTCTTTTTTGGTTTCCGGCACACTTTCCGTTTCGAATTTACCGATTTTTTGAGCGCTCAGCGGACTTACAAAAGAAGATTTTTCTTTTTTTAATATAAAAAGGGAATTAACGGCTCTGGTGAAAGCTACATATTCGACGTTTTTTTTATCCCTGAATTCCAGAGTTTTTTCTTTTTCCTTAATTTTTGCGTATTCATAATCAAGAATTTCCCTTCCGGCTATATTGTATTTTATATCTTTTAAATCTATACCTTCATAATCAAACAGCAGATTGCTGCTTCTGTTATTGTCCCTGCCGATTTTTTCCATTACGATTACGTTTTCAAATTCCAGACCTTTGCTTTTATGCACCGTCATAACCGTAATACCGTCAAATTCGCTTAAAGGAAGCTCTTCATCGTATTCGTCTATTCCGTATACGAAATCATACAGATCTTTGTATTTTAGTGAATGTTCAAGAAGTTTAAGGCTCGATTCGTCTATCAGATTATATTCAAACATCAGATCCCTGATCATTTCCGAAGGTTTTTTTACAGGAACGTAAAAAGGCTCGGACGTATAAGGTCTGCCTATGAGCGTTAAAAAATTAAGTTTGTATATTTCGGCCTTTTTGTTTTCAAGTGTATAAAAAGTGTATTTAAGTATATCTATCAGCGCTTTGGCAAACGGCTGGGAAGAAACTTTCGCCCTTGTGGCGGTGACCACTTCTTTATTAAATTTTTCCTTTATAAAATCGGCCACTTTTAGTATATCGTCGTTGGTGTATACCAAAACGGCAATATCCCTTTCCCTTACGCCGTTTTCAAATAAAAACTTCAAAGTATCTTCAAGCCCCTCAAACAGATCTCCCTCTTTAACTTCCACATATCCGCCTTTTTTTTCCGCCTGCTGGTTTAAATTAAACAGTCTGTTTACAAATTCTACAATCACTTCTTTCGAACGGTAATTTTTAGGAAGTTCCACCTGCTGCATTCCGAAAGGTTTAAGCTGTTCGTAAACATAATCGAAAAGATCGCTGCTGCCACCTCTGAATCTGTAAATAGCCTGCTTTGTGTCTCCCACATAAAAGAAACTTTTAAAATTCTTAACGCCCTCACCCGATTTAATCTCATCCACAAGAGGCTCGAATATTTTCCACTGCGTTATAGAAGTATCCTGAAATTCGTCAATCAAAATATGCTCTATCTTCGAATCAAGTCTGAAATACAAAAAATCGCGGTTAAGTTCGTCTTCAACCAAAAGTTCGTAAACCTTATGCTCAATATCTTTAAAATCAAGATAGTTTTCTTTTGATTTAACGCTGTTTTTTATTTCCAGATATTTTTTATACAGTGAAAAAAGAGAATTTAGAACATACCTTTCTTTTGAAATCAAAAGCTCTTTTATAAGTGAAATAAGCCTTTCAAACTCACCGTCCATCCATTCTTCGTAGCATTTTTTAAAACCTCTGACTTTGGCAAGAGTCCCATTTTCCAAAAAGCTCGGTATTGTTTTAACTTTGAGCATATCAAAAGGGTCTTTTTTAAAGAAATTGTTTATCTGTGTACACCCTTCGGTCGCCATAATAAATTTAGATTTTATATCTTCAATCTCTTTTAAAAGATCTTTAATTCTCCATTCTCCATTCTCCATTCTCCATTCAGAGAGCTCTTTTTCTTTTTCATACAGCATTTCAAAAAGCTCGACTATGCTTTTTGATTTTTTATTTTCGATTTTGGCAAATTCTATAAGTGAATTAAATTCTTTATTATCCAGTTTTTCAATAAAAAGCTCAAAAATATTCTCCAAATTATCGCTTTTTATATCAAAATCCGCATCCACTCCCGCGTAATAACCGAATTTTCTGATAATTTTCTGAATAAACGCGTCTATTGTGGTTATATGTATATCGCTTGTAAGAAACTCTTTTAGAATAAAATCTTTTTTGTTTAAAATCTCTTTTTTGTCTATCCCTGACGTTTCGCTTAAAATTTCCAGCAAATCTTCATCGTTTTGTATAGAATTTAAAAATTTAATAACTCTCTCTTTCATTTCATTCGCCGCTTTATTCGTAAACGTAACCGCCAGAATCGAGCTTGGGTTTACACCCCTGAAAAGAAGCGCAAGATACCTGAGAGCCAGCGAAAACGTCTTACCGCTTCCGGCTGAGGCTTTAAGAGAGAGAAGTCTTTGCATAAAATACCTTTTTTATATAATTTTACCTAAAATGTTACAATTTCAAAAAGGCAGCATATGAAAGTGTTTGTGCGTTATTTTATAAAAGGTGTTTTTGCCATATTGCCCGTTGTTTTTACAATCTGGGTGGTTACTTACATAGCGGGGATATTAATCCAGTTTATAAAAATTTTCTATTCAAAAATCAACAATCCTTTATACAGCATTATCCTTATAATCGCTACGGTTCTGCTTATCACATACATAGGGTATATAATCACCAAAAAACAAAAAAGTATAATTCTCTACATCACGGAAAACATTTTTTCCAAAGTGCCCGTTATCAAAAGCATATACAATTTTTTCAAAGAGCTTATTCATATGTTTACAAACGATAAAAATTATTTAGGCGTAGTTGAGATTATGTTTGCAAACTACAAAACCTATGCGTTTTTGACAAAAGAGGAAAAAGAAAGATTCATAGCGTTCGTCCCAACCGCTCCGAACCCGACTTCGGGATATGTCATACTGCTTGACAAAGACAAAGAAGTCAAAGGCGAAATAACGGCTCTGGGAGAATGGAAAAGAGTCGATACGAACGTAAAAGAGGCTCTTGGTAAAATAATTTCATTAGGTATAAAATAAGGAAACGGTTTGGAATTGTGGTTAAAAAAAATATCGGAAAATTATACTGATACCTGTGAATTCAAACGGCTTTACCACGGGCGGGGAGAAAACGAATATAAATTTCTCACAATAGACAGCATAGACGAAATTCTTTTTGTTCAGTTTTATGAGCGTTCGGATTTGGAAAAAAATATAACAGACACCCTTAAAAACTTCATCCAAAACACCGGACATCATACAATAATCATAAAAAAACGCTATAACAACGAAACTTTTGCTGTTTTAGGCGAGATACCGGAAGAATATTTCGCAATTGAAAACGGTATAAAATTCAAACTCAATTTTTTTAATCAAAATATAGGCTATTTCGGAGATATGAAAAATTCACGCAGATTTATTGAAACAATCGCCAAAGATAAAAAAATTCTCAATCTGTTTGCCTATACGTGCGGCTTTTCGCTATTTGCCAGAAGAGGAGGCGCCGAATACGTAGCAAACGTGGATATGAGCAAATCGGTCCTTGCCACGGGAATGGCAAATCATCAGATAAACGGACTTGATATTAAAAACATATCGTTTTGGCCGTATAATATCCTAAAAGCATTTCCGAAACTGAAAAGACAGGCCCCTTACGACATAATCATAATAGACCCGCCTACACATCAAAAAGGAAGTTTCATAGCTTCTAAAGATTACATCAAAATCATAAAAAAACTGCCCGGACTTTCACATAAAAACACTATCCTCTTGGCATGTATCAATTCGCCCAAGTTTTCAAAAGAGGAGCTTATCGAAATGATAGAATCCAACACCTCCTTTAAATTTCAAAACCGGATTAAAAACCCGGAAGAATACACAAATTCAACTCTAAAAAGCCTAGTGTTTAGTATTCAATAACTTCTATTACCTTATCTCCGTTTTCAAGAACCGTTTTTACCATTTCCTGAAATCTTTTCGGAAAAGATCTTTTATCTTCCTCGGTTGCATCAGGAAAAATAGCACTTTTTAAAATCGCCATAGGATTTACTATTTTGCCGGGTCTGTAATTTACGCCTACGCTTCTTTTGGTATCAAGCCTGGTAAATTTTACGTCGCATTCAATATCGGCACCGTAAAACAGAAGATCACGTCTATTAAATTTACCGGTAGGGATACCTCCGAATCCGTAATCCGTAGTAGCTCCCGTTATATTCGAAAGCACACATCCGACCACTCCGGCATTGTTTTGAGTGGGAGTTTTCTGTATTTCAACTTTTATTTCGCCTCTTTTTGGATAGCCTTTCGGATACAGGGCTTTTAATCCGTATAAAGCCGTTAAATACGCACCTGCCACGGTTGCACAGCTGTGCCCGGCGGTTTTAACTACGTCTGCGTAAGAAAAATCTATTATTCCGTCATCATTTACACCTAAAAACTGAGCCAGTTCGTCATAGGTAATTATTTTTTCCACTTCGTCAAAAAATTTTGGATAATTCATCTTTCTCTCCTTTTACTTACCGTTAAGTAAGTTTTGTTTATCATACCATATTTAATGAAAAAAACATACTTTATTTGACATATGCTCATAAAATAGTTATAATTCCACTCTAAAATTAATAAAAGGAACTAAATTGGATAGAACTCAAATCTATAAAGAAAAGAAAAAAATAGCTCTGTTTTCTGTTACGGTTAATGCCACCCTTGCTTTAATTAAAATTATAGGTGGTATGATATCTGGATCTGCTGCATTGACGGCCGACGGTATACATTCACTTTCAGACCTAGCGGCATCGTTCAGCGTATTGGCCGGAATTATAATTGCAAATAAAAAAGCAAAAGATTTTCCTATGGGACTTTACAAAGTGGAAAATCTTGTTGCGTTGATTTCGGCTTTTGCAATATTTTTCGCAGGTTATGAAATAGCCAGAGACGTGTTTTTCGGTGAACCTATGAAAATAACCAACCTGCCTGTAGCGGTTATAGCAATAGGTCTTACGGTTGTGATAACATTTTTGTATTCAAGATGGGAAAAGAAAAAAGCGATTGAACTTAATTCGCCTTCATTAATGGCGGATGCCGAACACGTAAAAAGCGACTTTTTTACCGCTCTTGTTGTTTTAGTAGGTGTTATAGGCCAGTATATGGGCCACCCGGTTATAGAAAAAATAGCGGTAGCGGTAGTCGTTTACTTTATTTTCCACAGCGGATGGGAAATTTTAGTTGATGCCATTAAAGTGCTTTTAGACGCATCAGTCGACCATGAAACGCTTGATGAAATCAGAAAAATACTTGAAAAAGAAGATATGATAGAGAAAATAAACGATATCAGGGGAAGAAACGCGGGAAGCTATAAATTTATCTATCTTGATATAGACGTAAAAACAGACTCAATTAAAGAAGCCCATGCATATGTGCATCAATTGGAAGAAAAAATCAAACAGGCTATTCCTGAGGTGGAGAGAGTAATTACCCATTACGAATAATAAAAACTTATACCAAATTTGATTTTTCTCCCCCTTTTAACATATAATAGATAAAAAAGGGGGATTTATGAAAAAACTTCTGATATTAGGCACTTTAACACCGTTAATATTCGCTTCTCAGATTACTGTAGAAAAAGCCGTAAAAGACCAGTTTAATTCGGTAATAGCGCCTCAAATTATTAAAAATCTTAAAAATAATTCTTCTTATACCATAACTTTACATTATGACCTTTCAAAAGGCACACAGTTGAAAATTACAGTTACAAAACCTGTAAAAAAAGGAGAATATTTAATTATACTTCATAAAAAAGGCGATTATACGCTAGGATATAAATATTACACAAAATACATTTTTAAAACCAGCAAAATTAAAGTTACGGATTTTTTAAAAATGCTTAATATAAAAACAGCCGAAGATTTAGACAGATATTTTAAAAACAATGCCGAATTATTAATTAACTCATTAAACGAACTTGACCAAAAATATGCCGTTGAAGGACTTAAAAAAATAATTAAAAAAGGAAAATTAGACGATTTAAAAGTGTTTTTAAAAGGTGTGCTTGCCGGAAAAGTTCCGGCCAGCTGTTCTTAATTACTGCATACTGCATGCACTCGGCGTTCCGTTTACTCCGTATACAGGCTGGATCATTTCATTTCCAGAAAGATCTTCAGCCAATACGTAATCGATAAATTCTATAACCTCTTTTGCCGCTTTTGCAAATCTTTTAGCGCTTTCACTATCAGGTCTGTTTACAAGAATAGGTCTTCCGGCATCTCCGCCTTCTCTGATTTCAGGCTCAATCGGAATCTGGGCAAGTACTTTAGTATCATATTCTTTTGCCAAAGTTGCAGCTGCGCCTTTTCCGAAAATATCATATTCGACACCGCAGTTAGGACATATAAACCCGCTCATATTTTCAATTACTCCCGCAATCGGAATATGCAGTTGTTTAAACATATCAAAACTTCTTTTTGCATCGTCCACCGCAACAGTCTGAGGAGTAGTGACAGCAACTCCTGCAGTTACTGGAACCTGCTGAGCCATAGTCATCTGCGCATCACCCGTTCCCGGAGGCATATCTATAACCAATATATCAAGTTCGCCCCACTCTACGTCTTCCATAAACTGCTGAAGCGCTTTTACAAGCATAGCGCCTCTCCACATAAGGGCTTTACCTTCAGGAAGCAGATTTGCCATTGATATAAATTTAACACCGTAATTTTCAAAAGGTTTTACTTTATTACCTACAACTTCAGGTTTTCTGTCCTGCATTCCAAGCATTCTGGCTACATTAGGTCCGTAAATATCACCGTCAAGGATACCTACTTTTTTACCTTCTTTTGCAAGTGCAAGAGCAAGGTTTACAGCAGTAGTAGTTTTACCCACTCCCCCTTTACCTGATGAAACCATTACGAAAGATTTTACTCCAGGCATTTTATTTACGCCTCTTGAGCTTGTTTCCCTTGGTTTTTTAGGTCTTATAATGTTTACACTTGCTTCAATGCCTTCGGCTTTTAATGTGTCGATTGTTGTATCGTTTAGTTTTTGAGCGACCTCATCATCCGTTGAAGGGATTTGATATGTAATAATTGCCTGTTTGCCGTCTTCGCTGACTTCTACGTCTTTTAAAAAACCGAAATCCACCACAGATTTTTTAAATCCGGGATAAATTACGTTTTTGAGCATCTCTTTAATTTTTTCTTTCACTCTAACTCCTTAAGTTTTTTTGCTTTATAATACTTTTTTTTGCTTTTGTCAATAACCGATATCAATTATTTGCTTCAGCTTTCATTTTTGCTTCCGCTTCTTTTTTAAATTCATCCCAGTCAAAGTTCTCCATAGCATCCTGAGTTACCTTGTAACTGCAGAACTTCGGTCCGCACATAGAGCAAAATTCCGCTTCTTTAAAAACTTCCTGCGGAAGCGTTTCGTCATGGTATTCTTTTGCCCTTTCGGGGTCAAGTGCCAGTTCAAACTGTTTTTTCCAGTCAAATCTGTATCTTGCGTCGCTCATTTCATCGTCTTTATCTCTTGCACCAGGGATTTTCCTTGCGATATCCGCAGAATGGGCTGCAATTTTATATGCAAGCATACCTTCCCTTACGTCCTCTTCGTTCGGAAGTCCGAGGTGTTCTTTCGGTGTTACGTAGCAGAGCATACTAACTCCGTACCATGCGGCCATTGCAGCACCGATAGCACTTCCTATATGATCATACCCCGCACCGATATCAAGTACAAGAGGACCCAATACGTAAAACGGCGCTTCATGACAGTATATCTGCTCTAACCTGACGTTTCTTTCTATTTCATTAATAGGAACGTGTCCAGGGCCTTCTATCATTACCTGAACGTCTTTATCCCAGGCTTTTAGAGTCAGCTCTCCTAATGTTTTTAGCTCATCAAGCTGCGCTTTGTCGCTTGCGTCATACAAACATCCAGGTCTAAGGCTGTCTCCTAGTGAAAGCGATACATCATATTCCTTGCATATATCCAAAATATCATCAAATATAGTATAAAAAGGATTTTCTTTATGGTGTTTAAGCATCCAGCTTGCCGTAAGACTTCCCCCGCGGCTCACTATTCCCATTTTTCTTTTTGCGATTTCCGGCATATGTCTTAATAAAAGCCCAGCATGGATTGTAAAATAGCTGACGCCCTGTTTAGCCTGTTTTTCAAGAACTCTTAAAATATCATCGTATGTAAGTTCAAGAACATCTCCTATTTCATCAATTATCTGATACATGGGAACAGTTCCGATAGGAACCGGACTTGCAGCAATAATAGCCTCTCTTATTTCATCCATGTTTTTGGCTCCGGCACTCAGATCCATTACCGTATCGGCTCCGTATTTTACGGAAGTTTCAAGTTTTCTGACTTCTTCTTCGATATCACTCGCAAGAGCGCTTGCTCCTATGTTTGAGTTTACTTTTGTTCTGCTGACCCTTCCGATTGCCATCGGCTTTAAATGTTTATGATTTATATTTGCGGGGATTATCAGCCTTCCTCTGGCAACCTCGCTTCTGACAAGCTCTGGATCCAGGTTTTCTTCTTTTGCGACATATTCCATCTCTTCAGTAATAATGCCTTTTTTGGCATAGTACATCTGAGTTCTGGTCGTATCTTTCATTCTTTTTTTAATCCATTCAGTCCTCATCTATGTCCTTTAAGATATATTTGCTCGGAATTTACCTAAAAAAGCTTAAAATTAGCTTAATTATTTAATAATTAACGTAAGTTTATCACCGTTATCCATTTCAAAATCAAATTCGTCTCCGCTGTTCCCTTCAACTTTAACCCAAATGGTATTATAATCTATCATTCCAGTTTCTACACTGTCTCCGGATGGATAAGTATATTTATATGAATGAATCAAGTCATTCCCATCAGTAGGTACAAAATAATAAGCATATGTTTTATTATTATCAATATATATTGTTTCATCAGATGTATCAATTCTGTAATACGGATATGGTAAAGCTCTCGTTGTAAACTGCCATGAAATATTATAATCATTACCTTCATATGTATATTTTACTTCAGCTTTATAAGTTTCATTCCATTCAAGTCTGTCTAAAGGAAACAAAGCAAATTCATATGCATTAAATTCATCATTAGGATCACTGTCTTGATCCATAAGTCTTACATTTGTTATTTCATTGCCGTTTTCATCATAAAGCTTAAAAGAAGTTACATTAATCTCACTTGTAAAATAATAATCATTAAATTGTATGCTTACAGGATATCCGCTTACATTATAATCCGGCAAAGGATCCGGAGTTTCATTATAAAAAACAGGAGGAATATCTATTGCATTTTTATACGGCCAAATTATTAAATCAGGATTTTTCTTTTTTATATCATTTATAGCATTATTATAATCGTCTTCATAGATTTTTAAATCTTCATCTGCACATACATCTATATAATATGAACCGCTGCCGTCATAACTTTCTCCTCCGCATAAAGAATTTAAATCGGAATTTCCCATATCATATACATAGTCGACATTTTTAATACCTATACCTATATTGTCAATTGTAGTATTTAAAAATCCAAACCTATGGTATATTGCTGAAAAAAGCCCGTCAATAGAAGCATTGTAGTCTTTCTGACCAACAGAAACATTTTCCAAAATATATCTGCTGAGATAACCTGCATAAACAGCCCTGTCAGAAGGCCATTCGCCGGTATATCCTTCTTTATCCGCATCTTCTTCATGACCGGTTGCATTATTTACATATAAATAATATGCATGATTATATGCGGCAATCTTTAATGCATCGTTACAAGACAAATCAATCATACCCGCACCTTCTCTTAAATAATTAAGATAACTTAACACTTCACTGCAAGACTCTACTGCCGTTACGTTATTTTCGGAAGGGGTATATTCTTCTGTAATACTGCCGCCGCCGCAACCAATAAAAAATATTAAAATAACCGATAATAAAAACTTCTTCATTATTCACCTTACAAAGATTTTACAAATTGTAACATTTTTATGTATAATTTTGTAACACTTTTACCAAAGGAAACAGTTTGGATGTTACATTGATAGTTTTAAGCGCCGGAAATTCAACAAGATTTAATTATCCGGTAAAAAAACAGTGGCTGAGAATAAAAGACAAACCTTTATGGCTGTATGTCGCAAACAGGCTAAACGGCTTCTACAGTTTTAAAAACACGATAATAACCGCAAACAAAAACGATGTAAGACTTTACGAAAAACTTTGTGATTACACTATTGTCGAAGGAGCAGAAGAAAGACAGTATTCCCTCAAAAACGCTCTTGCCAAAGTCTCTACGGAATATGTAATGGTTACGGATGTCGCCAGAGCCTGCATTCCTAAAAAAATAATTGAAAAATTGATACAAAATCCGGCTGACTGCACCGTTCCTTATCTGAAACCCGTAGATACAGTTGTTTACGCAGACTCAACAATAAACAGAGATGAAGTTAAACTGATACAGACTCCTCAGCTAAGCCGAACAGAAATTTTAAAAAAAGCCCTTGACACAGACAGACTTTTTACGGATGAAAGAGCGGCCGTTGAAGCTTTGGGCGGCAAAATAAAATACATCGAAGGCAGCGAAGAAAGCCGGAAAATAACGTATTTTAAGGATTTAAACCTGCCTTGCCTTAAATCTCCTTCACAAAACATACTACTCGGAAACGGTTACGACACACATTCATTTACGAAAAACAAAAAAATGATCTTAGGCGGTGTTGAAATCGAAGCGGATTACGGATTAAAAGCTCACAGCGACGGCGACGTTGTAATACACTCCCTAATCGATGCTCTTCTAGGAGCTGCCGGATTCGGAGACATAGGAGAGTTTTTCCCTGACACGGACGAAAAATACAAAGGAATATCAAGTATCAAACTTCTAGAGCATACTATCGACACTCTAACATACACCGGATATGAAATTATAAATGCCGACATTACGATTATAGCCGAAAAACCCAAACTTAAAATTTATAAAACGGCCATACAGAGAAATTTAAGCCGTATATTAAACTCACAGGTAAACGTTAAAGCCACAACAAACGAAAAAATGGGATTTGTGGGGAGGGGCGAAGGAATAGCCGTAATTTCTACGGCAACATTAAAATATAAGGATTGGCATGAAGATTATAATAGTTGAAAACGAACTGTATCTCGCACAGAGCATTCAAAACAATTTAAGTGAAAAACTGAATGCTAAATGTGAAATATTCGCTTCTTACGACGAAGCGATTGAAACGGACGGAGACGTATATATAGTTAATACAAATTTAAAAGGCAATATAGAAAAACTAATTGATGCAAAAAAAGAAAATATAATTATTCTTTTAGCTCCTTACGTGACCTATACAAGCGTTACACAGCCTATCCAGATGGGTGCTGACGATTATCTACAAAAGCCTTTTTCCATAGAAGAGCTGATAAGAAAAATCGTTCATCTAAGAGAATATTATTCTTTAAAAAAACGCACTATGAAGATGGAAAATTTTATAGAGCACATTCTTGAAGATATAGAACTGGACGATACATACGATTTAAAATTTCCTCTTTTTATAAAAACAAATTATCCGAAAGCCGTTGATAAAATAATATTTGACTACGCTAAAGAAAACATGTGTGACATAAAGCTTATTGACATTCAAAACTTAAACGTTAAAGAATTAAAAAATAAAGACACCATTTACTATGCTAAAAAATTTTATGACAATCCGGAAATTATCAATACTCTCTCAAAATACAACTCCGTAATAGTAGTGCCTAAAGATTTTGAAAACAGCTATCCTCATTTTAATATGCTTGAAATAGAAATTTCCAAAAAAAGTTTCTTAAATGACGAAATACTCTCAATAGAAGACTACATAAAATTCATAATATTAAACCATCAGCACAAACTGCCTGATACTGAACTTAGCAAAAGACTTGGAATCAGCAGAAAAAGTTTATGGGAAAAAAGGAAAAAATATGGCATCTTTAAACAAAAATAGAATATTCATAGACAAAGAAGCATATATAACCCTGGCTATGGTTCAGGCCGGGCTGTTAAACCCTATAGACAAACTAATGAACCAGGAAGAGGCAAAAATAGCAGACACCCAAAAAAGATATAAAAACCAGGCTGTGCCGTTTTCATTTATATTGGCTCCTTCGGGCAGAAAAAATGAAGAAATACTAAAAACAAATCCCAAAAAAATAGAACTTTACTGTGAAAAACACAAAATCGGCGAAGTAGAAGTAGAAGAAATATATAAAATAGACCCCCTAAAAAGAGTAGAAACGATATACGGAACAAAAGACGCAAAAAATTATCCTCAGGTTGCAAAAACATTAAAAAGACTTGGAAAATATGCAATAGCCGGTGAATTTTGGGTTGAAGACACAGGTATTAAGAAAAAAATAGATTTTATAAAAGAAAAAGTGAAAAATCTCGATAACGTAGTCGGAATGACCATGCACGCCAAACCGATTCACAGGGTGCATGAAAAAATCATGCGAAGCGCTATTGAAAAAAACGACCTTTTAATCGTTTTTCTTATAAAAAACATGCAAAACGAAGAAGTGCCTTACGAACTCAGATATGAAGCTCTTTCCCATGTAGTGGACAACTATTTTCCAAAAGACAAAATAATAATTGTACCGCTTTTAAACACATATATTTTCTCAGGCGTAAACGAAGCGATATTGGATGCAATGATCGCTAAAAACTTCGGTTGCAACAAATTCATTATGGGACAGACGCATAAAGGCTTAGGAATTCATTATGAAGCCAATCATTTAAAAAGCATATTCGACTCTATGGATTTAGATATCGAAATTGAAACAATCAACGAATATGTATACTGTGACCAGTGCAAAACCATTGTAAGCGTAAATTCATGTCCTCACGGGAGCCATCATCATATAAGTTATCACAGTGATTCTATATTTGAACTGTTAAAAACAGGCCTTATGCCTCCTACCATTTTAATGAGAAAAGAGATAAGCGCTAAATTTCTGGCAAAAATGTATCCTGACAGATTTGCCAATCTTCAAAAACTTTATTACGACATATCGCCTAATAAAGGCCTGATAGAAAAAAACAAAGAAGAAGACTTTTATATTTCTCTTATGAAACTGTATCAGACAAGTTCGCTTACGTAGTTGGATTGATAGTTGATGATTAATAGTTAATTGTTGATGGTTGATAGTTAAGGTTTAGAGAAAAAAATAAAAAACGGAGTATTGAAAATGGAAAATTACAGTAAATTCAACTGGTTTTTATTAACCGGATTTTTCAGCGGGCTATTACCAAAAGCACCTGGAACATGGGGCAGTATAGTTGCAGCTGTTCTGGCTTACGTAATAATAGTTTATTTTCCGAATCCCGTTTTAACGATATGGCTTTTGGCCGTATTTTTTTCCGTAGTCGGAATAAAACTTGTAAACGATTACGAAAGCAAAGGCGGTATTCACGACGACAAAAGAATAGTAATAGACGAATTTGCGGGTATGTTTATAGCGGTAGGTCTGTTTGGCAATTTAAAAGAAGATACTTTAATTAAAGTTTTACTGGCTTTTCTGGCTTTCAGACTTTTAGACATTTGGAAACCTTCGATAATAGGAAAAATAGATAAAAAAGCTCCGGGAGGAATAGGCGTTATGGGAGACGACATCCTGGCTGGAATATTCGGAGGCGTACTGGCAGGCATAGTTTATATGGGATATTTGAAATTAATTTAAACTTTTTGATGTATAATAAATAAAAAGGCCGAAAAATGAAAGCTTTCAATACGCTAAGCGCAGCAATGCTCGGAATAGGTTCAATGGTGGGGGCCGGAATATTCATTGTTATAGGACAAGCTGGGAGTATAGCCGGAAATATAGTCTGGCTCTCTTTCGTGCTCGGAGGAATTGCAGCCCTTCTTAGCGGGTATTCTCTTGCCAAACTTGCTTTAAGATATCCCAGCCGGGGAGGTATAATAGAATATCTTATACAGGAATACAAAGAAAGCTTTTTTTCCGGCGGATTAAGCATTATGTTTTATCTCGCACAGCTTATAGCCATTGCGGCGGTTGCCAAAAGCTTCGGAGAATACGGAGCAAGACTGTTCGGATTTTCTTCTCTGTTTGTCATAAATACGTTTGCACTTTCAATTGTATTGATATTTATGTTTATTAATCTGATAGGAGCCAGTCTGGTGGCAAAATCTGAAAATCTGATCGTATCAATCAAACTTACCGTTTTAGTACTTTTTACTATTGCCGCGCTTTTTACTATTAAACCAGAATATCTGAGTTTAAAAGATATGCCGCCTATTTCAAATATGTTCTTTGCAATAGGACTTACGTTTTTTGCATATCAGGGTTTCAGCGTTATTACAAATACGGTGGAAGATATGGAAAACCCTAAAAAAACAATGTTAAAAGCCATGATTTTGGCTATCGCAGTAGTTATGGTTTTATATGTGGCCACAAGCATAGCCGTTCTTGGAAATCTTCCTTTAAGTGAAGTTATTAAGGCAAAAGATTACGCTCTGGCAAAAGCTGCAGAGCCTATTTTTGGTTCAGTAGGATTTAAAATTATGGCTGTTACAGCCCTTATCGCCACTGCAAGCGCTATTAACGCCACCCTTTACTCGGTAACTGAAATCAGCTATACGCTTGCAAAAAAAGGTGATTTGCCTAAAATATATGAATACAATGTTTTTAATTCCACTGAAGGTCTTATTATAAGTACCGCTATTGTAATGCCTTTAATTCTGTTTTTCAATCTTTCTCAAATAACCACCATAGCCGCACTTAGCGTTTTAATTATACAGGGGCTTGTTCATTTGGGGCATCTTTTTATAATAAAAAAGACTCAGGCAAACAAAATACTAGTTTTACTGGCGTGCCTGTCAATGTTCGGAATTGCAGTTACAACTATTATTTACAACTGTAAACAGGATATCAGAATCGTATATTATATGATAGCGGCGTTTATTATAAGCTTTATATTAGAACTTCTGCTAAGATTGTTCACAAAAAGAACTATTAAAAAACAAATTAAAAGTATTACTGAAGAATTAGGGAAAAAAAGAAATTAAGGAGTGGCTATAATGCCCATCGGGCATTGTTTAACACCTTTCATTTCGTCAGCATTGTCTATAAGCTGATAAAAATCCCCCGTTACAGGATTACCTTTTAAATTAATTCTGATTTCCGTAACATAACCTTTTTTACAAACCATCTGGAATTTTCTTACATTTCCTTTTCCGAATATCTGACCGAACGTCCATCTCATTCTTTTAAGACTTACAGTCTGACCCATATGCATTCTAAAAAACTGTAAAAGAAGAGTTTCGTTAAACTGCTGTGTAAATTTTATTGCTGTAATAAAATAAGTTTCCGCATCCGTACCGAAACATGTACCGTGTTTTTTCCACTCATGTTTTGCCAAGCCGTATTTTGCTCCAGGCATATATTTTTCAAGAATTTTCATAAACCTTTTAGAAAGTTTCATCGGTTTATAAGAACAGTATTCTTTATTTTTAGGCCATAACCCGTGCAGAGTAAAATGAGTAAGAGAATAATCACCCGGTTTTCTGTTAATACATACCGGTTTGTTCGGATAAGCTTTACAATATCCGTTCAGCCAGCTTACAGCAAGAATATTTTCATTTGATACCGCAAGAAGCATTAAAGGAAACATTAACGCCAACAAGATCTTTTTCATAACACACCTTTTATTAGATTTATTTTTTCAATATCGTCTCTTACGGTATATTCGATACCGTCAATACCGAATTCCCTGTTTTCGACGAATATTGAGTTTTGTTTGAGAATATACTCGATTTCTCTCGTTTTTTCATAATCAACACTAAAAGAATACTCAAAAATATCTTTATATTCAAGTAATTGTGCATTTTTTACAGCTAAATTCGCTGTATCACTGTATGCTTTTACAAGCCCTCCCACACCTAAAAGAATACCTCCGAAATATCTGACGGTTATAATACCCACATTTATCAGATCATTTCCCTGCAATACTTTAAGAGTCGGCCGTCCGCTGCTGCCTCTCGGCTCGCCGTCGTCGGAAGAACCTTCTACTATCTGATTGTATTCGTTAAGATATCTGAATGCGGTAACGTGGTGGTTTGCTTTAGGATGAAGTTTTTTAAGTTCTTCCAGTTTTTCTTCAAAAGAGGAAAAAGGAACAAGAAAAGAGTGAAATTTTGATTTTTTAACTTCCAGTGTAGCCGCTGAAAGAGCTTTAACGGTTTTCATTAATCAAAAAGTTTATTAATACTTTCGTTATACATAATTCTTCTGATAACTTCTGCAAAAAGCTTTGCAGTTGAAAGCACTTTTATTTTTTTACAGTTGCCTTTAAAAGGAATAGTATCGCTTATAACAAGCTCGTCAAGTACCGAATCTTTAATTCTGTCAATTGCCGGTCCGCTTAAAACACCGTGCGTAGCGTATGCCATTACAGAATTGGCTCCTTTAGCTTTAAGCGCCGCGGCAGCTTTAACCATAGTGCCTGCAGTATCAACCATATCATCGATTAAAATAACGTCTTTGCCTTTAACATCGCCTATTATATTCATAACTTCGCTTACATTTGCTTTTTCTCTTCTTTTATCAACGATTACCATATCAAGCCCGAGTTTGCTGGCAAAATATCTGGCTCTTGCAACCCCTCCGATATCAGGACTTGCAATAATAGGATTTTTAAGATTTAATTCTTTAAAATAATCAAAAAATAGAATGCTTCCGTAAAGATTGTCAACAGGAATATCAAAAAATCCCTGAATCTGTCCCGCATGCAGGTCGATTGTCACAACCCTGTCGATTCCGGCTTTTTCCATCATATTCGCTACAAGTTTTGCAGTAATCGGAACTCTCGGAGCCGCTTTTCTGTCCTGTCTTGCGTATCCGAAATAAGGCACGATTGCAGTAATGCTTTTCGCACTCGCTCTTCTCATTGCGTCCGTAATAATTAAAAGCTCCATTAAATTATCATTTGCCGGTGCACAGGTAGGCTGAATAATAAAACAGTCAATTCCCCTGATACTTTCGCCTATCTGTACGTTAATCTCACCGTCGCTGAATCTGTTAACAGTAATTTTACTTAAAGGTCTGTCAAGATACTCCGCAATATCCGCCGCCACTTTAGGGTTCGCCGTACCGCTGAATAGTTTAAATTTCATTTTTCACGCTCCTTTGTTTTGTTAATGAAATAGTAACAAATTTACCTTAATTTTACATTGCCAACTTTTGGTTTTTCTCTTTAATTTTTTTCATTTTTCACTATAAATATTATCTTCCGCCTCTTATCCATCCGCCTCCGAGAAGTCTTTCACCATCGTAAAACACACACGCTTGCCCTTTTGCAACACCTAAAACCGGTTCATAAAAGTTCACAACAGCTTTACTTTTGCTTTCCATTTTCACAACAGCCGGCATTTTCGGTGCTCTGTATCTTATTTTGGCTTCACATTCAAATGTTTTTTCATCAATAAAAAGATTTACGCCTTTTAAAAACACCTGTTTTTTTTCAAGATCCTTTTTATCTCCGACAATAAGGGTATTGCTTTTGGCGTCTATGCCTATTACATACTGAGGTTTATGTGATTTAAAAAGTGTAAATCCTTTTCTCTGACCCACGGTATAATACGGATACCCTTTGTGGAGACCTATTTTATGGCCTCTTTTGTTTACAACTTTTCCTTTTCTCTCCGGATTAAAATGAAGTTTGAGTACATCCGTATAATTCGTATCTATAAAACATATATCCTGGGATTCTTTCTGGCTTGCAAATTCGTCAAGCCCAATTTCCGAAGCCAGCTTTTTGATTTCATCTTTTGTATATTCTCCTAAAGGAAACAGGATTTTAGGAAGAACCTCTTTTTTTATTCCGAAAAGAAAATAGCTCTGGTCTTTGCTTTCGTCTTTTGCCTGGTATAAAAACTCTCCGTCGTTTCTGACATAATGGCCGGTAGCCGCCAGATCACACCCGTATTTTTCTAAAAAATTCATAAAAATACCGAATTTTATTTTAATATTGCACATTGCACACGGGTTTGGCGTAATACCGTTTTTGTAACTTTCAATAAAATATTCGTATACCTCTTTTTTAAATTCATCCTGCACGTCTTCAATGACATATTCAAAATTCAGCTTTTTTGAAAGTTTTTCTATTTTTGCAAGATTTTCGGAATGATTAACACCTTCGTGCATTTTCATGTATATACCTAAAACATCATATCCCTGCTGTTTTAAAAGATATACGCTCATTGCGCTGTCAACACCCCCGCTGACACCCACCAATACTTTTTTATTTTTTAATTTCTCATTCTTCATTATTTAAAAAACTCCTTCATAAAAAACGTAGAACAGTCTATATTTCCAAAAGCGCTGTCAAGTCTTTGAAACAGTTTAGGCTCTTTTTCTTCCATATCTTTAAGCCACTGTTTGATTTCATTTCTTACATAAGGCGTTTTAGCCTGATCGGCTTCGTTAAATGCAAGACAGCTTGATTCTCCGTCTATTATAGGAAAATCGTTTCGATCACTCATATACTGTATCCATTTTTCCCTAACCTTTATTAAAGGCCTTATAACTTCTATTTCGTTGTAGGCTTTGTATTTAGGAGGCATAGAGCGCATCATTCCGTTATAAAACATACTCATAAAGAAAGTTTCCACCGCATCGTCGAAATGATGCCCGAGCGCTATTTTATTGTATCCGAGTTCCAACGCTTTGGTATAAAGAGCGCCTCTTCTCATTCTGGCGCAAAATCCGCACGCACTGCTTCCGGGACGTTTCTTTTCTTCCAAAATTTCAAGTATCGGTGTTTGATATATAATATATTCTATTCCGAACTCTTTACAGTGTTTAACCAAAGGAGAATAATCTATTCCGGTTCCCGAATCTATAGTAACGGCTAATAGATCAAATTTAAAAGGAGCGATTAACTGCATTCTTTTAAGAACATGAAGTAAAACGAAACTGTCTTTACCGCCACTGAAAGCGACCATTACACGGTCGCCTTCTTTTATCAGATCAAACTCTCCATTCGCACGCCCGGCAAATTTAGTGACTTTTTTTGAAAAATATATATCTTTTATAGGGTTTTTCATTTTCTCTTTATTTTTTTCCTTTTCCAACAATTACTCTTTAATCTTTTTAATTTATTTTATAAGCTGTCCGTCACTGTAAAGCTGTCCTTTTTTATATTCAAGATTTAACACAACCTTTCCGTTCTTTTTCTTAGCCAAAGCAAATAAAAATGCGCTTCTTGGAACCATATTCATAATCAGATTCGCTATTTGAGGAGTTGTAGTCAAATCAAGTTTTATATCTACAAAATCAATATTTTTACTGTTAACTTTCGCTCTAAAGTTTTTAGTTGGTAAAAATTTAATATTAAGCCCTAAATTGTATCCGCCCAAGTCTCTTTGCATAACTTTTGCGTCTTTTAGTCTGCTGTTAACATTTATATTGAAACCTTTTTCAAAAATTTTATCCAGATATTGTTCCTGTTCGTCTTTAGGAGCTTTTGCCAGCTGCTCAAGAATTTTTGTTTCAATACCGTTAATCTGGGCTTTTACATCAAAATTCTGGGCATTTGCCATATTCGGAACATCCAGACTGTCAAATCCTAATGAAGAATGTAAGGTAACTTCTTTTGAAAGCAGCGTTTTGGTTGTTGAATAAACGTTCTGAACCTGAAGTTTAAATCTGTTTATATTCACATCGACATCAAAATTCGTTTTTGAATAAGTGCTTTTTTCATTGCCTTCGAAATGGTTTTTGAAATTTTTAATTTCAAAATATCCTTTTTTGTCTTTTATATATATTTCTTTTATATTCAGACTGTTTTTAATCAGTTTTCCGTTTTTAAACGTTCCTTTTATATTTTTGATACCTATATCCGCTTTGTCTTTTATGACGATATCGTCGAATTTATATGCATAATCCCTGAAATTAGGCGTTGTGACGACAAATTTAATATATTTTTGCAAGAAAGGGTTTATTTTGCTTTCAAGATTTTTATACTGGTCGCTTAAAACGACCTGATCCAGTTTTCCAAAAAACAGTACATTCGTTACCGGCAGGTTTTTGAATTTTGTTTCGATATGCAGTTTTATCTCTTTTATTACTCCGTTGTCGTTTAAAAGTTTTGAAGGTATGCTTACTTCTAGAACTTTGTCTGTTTGAAGATAAGTACTTTTGTCTTTTACCACATTAATGCTTATGCCCTTCGATCTTAAATCATTAAGCATCTGGTTGTATCTTGAATTCATAAGTTTGCCGAATATAAACGGAGTCGCCGCTATCAATACGGCAAACGTTATGAACATTACTATTAATTTATTTTTATTCATTTAATTTCCTTTAACATATTTACTAAAAATTTTGCACTGACTTTGCTCGATTCTTCCAAAAATTCATCAAAATCCACACCCGCACCTTCTTCAGCGGTATCGCTGATGGCTCTTAGCATAAAAAACGGCACCTGTTCGTTCCAGCATACACACCCTACGGCACCGCCTTCCATTTCAATTGCACTTGCCCCGAATACTTCTTTTATCCACTCTTTTTTTTCTTTTGAATGGATAAACTGATCGCCGCTTGCGATAATTCCCGTTTTGAGTTTTATACCCATCTCATCCGCAACTTTTTTAGCAAGATTTATCAGGTTTGCATTACAGTCAAAATATATTTCACTCTCAGGTATAAATCCGTGCTTATATCCGAATACCGTAAGATCAACGTCATGCTGACACACATGCGTTGCGGTTATAAGATCTCCTATTTTCAAATCCTCGTCTATACCTCCGGCGACGCCGCTGAAAAGCAAAACGTCTACTCCGAATTTTTCTATCATCACAGTTGCCGTAATCGAAGCGTTCACTTTACCTATTTTACTGTATGCCAATACAATATTTTTACCGTTAAATTCCGCAATATAATAAGTATTGTTTGCGTGCTCTTTTTTTTCTTTAATATGCATATACTCCAAAATAGGCTCAAGCTCCTCAACCATTGCGCACATTATTCCAATCATCAGCTTTTCCTTAAAAAATATTTTTGCGTAACTGTCAGGCTATGGTTAAGCTCACATTCTATTATCTGTTCTTCAAAATAATCAGCTTTTATTTCAACCTCTCCTTTAGGATTGACAATCCTGCTTCCTCCCCAGAATCCCAAACCGTCTTCAAAACCTACCCTGTTGCAAAAAACAACATAAGCGCCGCTTAGTATAGCCATTGACTTTAAAAGAGCGTCCCACTGCTCTTCTATCAACAGCTTACCCTCACTAAATTCTCTTGCGGGAGAAGCGGCTATTACGATAATCAAATCAGGCTTGTGTTCCGATACGAAATCCATAGCGTCTCCGCTAAATACATCTTCACAAACAAACATAGCAGTTTTACCGGCTTTAGAGTCAAATACGCTAAAACTTTCCCCGGAAAAAAAGAATCTCCCTTCTTCAAAAACTCCGTAAGTAGGAAGATGCACTTTATTGTGAATATGTAAATTTTTGCCTAAATATAAAGCGCTGTTGAATATTTTTCCGTCTTTTTTTATAGCCGCGCCTAAAACCACATCTTTATCAAACTTTAAATTTTTAAAATATTCCAAACTGAAAGAATCTTCCAATAAAGCGTCTTTTATTTTATATCCGTTCATTGAAAGTTCCGGAAAAACGACAAGATCGGCATCTGTTCCGGAGATATACTCCAGATGTTTTTCCAGATTTTTCGGAGACAGCTTTGGAGCTATCTGTGCAAGAGCTATTTTCATATTTTTTCCCTGAGTGTTAATTTAATTACTTAATGAACCAATTACTTTTTCCAAACTCGCCATGTCAGTTATCGGAAGAGTCTTTTTCTTTGTGATTTTTCTGTTTATACCCATTAACACTTTACCTCCGAATTCTACAAACACGTCGGCGTCATTTTCATAATTTTTAATTGACTGTTTATACAATACCGGTTTTGTAAGCTGTACAGGAAGTACTTCAAGAGCTTCAGCTTTTGTATTATACGCTTTAGCCGTTACATTGCTTACTACGTCTTTAAATTCATCTTTCAGCGCTTCCGCCAAAAGCTCTTTTAAAGGAGCACTCGCACTCTCAAGTAAAGGACAGTGACTCGCCACGCTCATATTTAAAAGCATTGCTCTTTTTGCGCCTTTTTCTTTTAGTACAGGTTCAAGTTTTTCCAAATCTTCTCTGATTCCGGCTAATACTAGCTGACCGTCACTGTTGTAATTTGCAGGCCAGACTTGAAGATTGGATTCTTTACATATATTTTCTATTGTTTCGTCATCCAGACCCAATACAACCATCATAGAACCGACTTTATCCCTGAAAGCCGCGTTCATAAGTTTGCCTCTTTCATGTACAAGCTTTACAGCATCTGCTAAATCAATCGCACCGGCAGAATAAAGCGCGCTAAATTCCCCTAAAGAGTGCCCTAAAGAAAACGCATACTCAAAATCTGCGCTGTTTTTAAACAATTCGTATGCTATTGCTGAATACAATAAAATTGCAGGCTGAGTATATTCGGTTTTATTTAAATCTTCGTTTTCTTCAAACATGAGTTTTTTAAAATCAATTTTTACCGAATCGCTTGCAAGTTCAAACATCTCTTTTGCAACTGCCGAATTTTCATAAAAATCTTTACCCATTCCGACAAACTGGCTTCCCTGTCCCGGAAACAATAAACCTATTTTCATTATCACCCTTTTTTACTAAAATTATATCATATAGGATAGAAATGGTTTTAATTTTAAAATATATAAACATAAAATCATAATTAAGTGCCGATATCAAACTAAATAAACAGATTATAAAAATTAAGATAATGGAAGAATAAGATACTTAGCGCCAGACACCAATATAAAACAAAAAAAGAAAAAAGAGAGGGATTAGTGGCATCCGCATCCTGTACCGCATCCGCATCCCTGACCTTGCTCTCCGCCTGCAAGCTCTTCTAATGTTGCATCTCTTTTGCTGACAACTTTAACATCAAATGTTAAATCTTCACCTGCTAGAGGATGATTATAATCGATAGTTACGTTTTTATCGTCAAAATCTACAACAGTTACTGCAATAGTCTGTCCGTCAGGAGATTGTCCGTAAAGAGTCATTCCTTTTTGTAAATCAATCCCTTCGAACTGTTCTTTAGGAAGAGTCTCAACCCACTCTTCATTTCTCTGACCGTAAGCTTCGTCTGCTTTTACAGTTACAGTTTTTTCTTCTCCTACTTCCATACCTTCAACTTCTTTTTCAAGTCCCGGGATAATTTGATTTTGTCCAGCTATAAATTCAAGAGGAGCCTGTCCTTTATTAGAGTCAACTACTTCACCTTTTGAGTTCTTAACCGTATATTCAATTCCGTATACTTTTGCCATTGTAATCCTTTAAAATTTTACGCAGTATAACATAATCTTATAATTTTTCCAACTCTTTTTTGGCTAAAGCCGCATATTTTGATTTAGGAAAATCCAAAACAAGCTTTTTAAATGTAAGTTTGGCGTTTTTGGTCTGTTTAAGTTTTAAGAATGATATTCCCGTATGATATAACAGTCTGTCAGTAAATGATGTTTTCTTCGGATAAAGTGAAATGCTTTTTTTATAATATGCCAAAGCTTCTTTATAATGTCCCTGTTTATAGGCTATTTCACCTAAATAATAAGACGAAGTGGCAGGCAGATGTCTTTTTTGAAGAGAATATAAAAACAGATCTTTTGCTTTATTCAGTTCACCTTTAAAGTAAAGTTTTTTTGCTTTTTCGAAAGCTTCTTTAGGATTCAGCTGTTTAGTCTGCTGATTTAATTTTTTCAGCTGGTCTAGAATAACCTGTATGGAATTGCTTAAATTTTGAAAATTTTCATTTTGTATTTTTGTAATTTCTTCAATCGTTTTTTTTATAGCTTTATTCTGCTCTTCCAGATTAGAAACTCTCTGTTCTAAATCTGAAATTTTATTTTTCATATCTGTTAAATTGGTATCGTTCAATTCTTTTTTAATATTTTCTATAGAAAGTTTAGCTGCATCTATTTCACTTAGTATGGTATTAAAAGATGAAAGTTTATTGCTCAAATCTGAAATAGTCTGATCGTATTCCACAAATTTCTGTGCAAGCTTAGATTTAAAATTTTCAAGTTCAGTTTTTAAACTGCTGATTAATTTGCTGTTTTTTTGAATGTTCTTTTTATTTTGAAGTATTGCTTTTTCCTGAGGTGTAAGCCCGTAAGGATTTGGAGAGTTTAAATTACCTGCGCCAAATGGATTGACATCGGCTAATAACAATACCGGGATAAGAAAAAAAAGTTTTTTCATACAATTCCTTTTTTAAGGAATTGTACACTATTTATGGAAGATATGTAAAATTATCTCTTCTGTTTTTTCTCCAGCACCATTTAGCATGTGCGGTACATACAGGATTTAATTCCCCATAACTGATAATTGTAAGTTTTTTAGGGTCTACACCTAATTTGATTAAAGCGTTTTTAACAGAGTTGGCTCTTTTTAAACCTAAAGCATAGTTGTATTCTTCTGTACCCCACTCGTCACAGTTACCTTCAATTCTTACAGTGTAATTTGCAGGATTGCTTTTAATAAGTTTTGCAAGTTCTTCAACTTTCGGCCATTGGTCAGGTCTGATATTGTATTTGTCAAAGTCAAAATAAACAACAATATTAGCAAGTTTTTTAGCAAATTTTTGATTTGCTGTTACTGTTATTTTAGTACCTTCGCCTATAGTCTGTTCTTCAACGTTTGCATTTTGAGTATTTACAGTTTCATTGCCGGTTGCAGTTGCACTGTTTTGGTTTGCATTCTGAGTGTTAGCTGTTTGCGCAGTCTGTTCAGTTTGAGTTGCATTTTCAAGATTCGGCTGCTTTGAACATCCTGTGATCATGAGTAACGCTGCTACTCCTGTTGCGATTAGTAATTTTTTCTTCATTTCTTCTCCTTTATTTTACCAATCAAACGATTGTAATATTTTTGGCAGTGGATAATAAAAAACTTTGTTTTCATTTAATCGTATTATACCAATTTTTGAATAAAAATTTTCTCTTTTTATAAACATTATAGAATTTCCATCTACAGAAAAATTAGGAAAACTGTTTTGTCCTTTAAAAGTAAGTCTTTTTAAAGAATCATCCTGTTTATTAATCAAAAACAGGTTAAACGTATTTTTTGAAAACGCATTGCTGGTTTCTCTTGTACTTATTACAAGATAATTTTTATATGCATCTACACCTACCTGGTTTTTACCGTGATAAAGCACCCTTTGTACTATTCCGTTATCAAGGTTTTTGCTAAACACCATAGGCATTCCGTATCTGTCGGAAACAAATACTATTTTATCTTTGCCCCAAAACTTTCCGTTTACGTCTATTCCGTTATAATTAGTTAGCTTCGTAAGTTTTTTTGTGGCGATATCATATTCATATACATCAGGCTGCCCTTCAGGCGCAAGAGTCAGCAGCAGCTTATCTCCCTTTACATCAGAAACAATGAGCATTCCCTGGGAAGTCAGTATTTTTTCTCTTTTTCCCGTTCTTAAATTAAGTCTGTATAAAGTCGGAAGTCTACCGAGTTTTGTATAATAAATTATATTTTGTTTTTCGTCGGCCCATTTAGGGAAAATATTAAGCCCTCCGCTGATTATTCTCTTTTTATATGAAAGAGTATAATCCGCAAGATAAATATTTGCCTGTTTAGGTGCCACAAGCATAGAATAAATAACTTTTCTGATTAAAAACTTAGCGTGAGGCAGTCCAAAATATTCATTAATATCATAAACAGCTTTATGAACTAAAAACGGAAAATAGGCGTAACTGTTTGATTTATATATTTTTTCTACTTTAAGAACATTTTTTTCATAATATTTTACTTTTAACGTCTTGTTTTGATAAGTGAAATCAAATCTGTATGTAGCGTTATTGTCTTGATTGATCACATAATTAAAATGATCAAGAACCGTTAAATCCATTTTTAAAATTTTTAAAACGTTTTTATCGCCCGTATATGTAATTTCTATTTTCGGTTTTTCGTTAAAATACTTTGTTATTACTAATTCGTTCGCAAAAACACTAATTGTCAACAAAATACTTAGTATAATTTTTTTAATCATTGCTTACCTTTGACTGGAATAATACCGTTATATTAAAACTTTTATCAAATTTTACTTTTTTTATTTCATTTATAAGCATTGTCTGTTTTGAAACAGGCAGATTGCTGTCTAATATATTAACTTCTACATTCCCGTTCATAGACTGTATGTTAATTTTAGCATATTCGCTGGGAATTGTAGAAATATCATACCATATTGAATAAAGCTTTTGTGAAATAATGTCGTTTATTTCGTCTTTAGTCAATTTTTTACCACTGTTCTGCACAAAATTAACTTCAACACTAATTTTTTTAATTTTTTTAAGATTTCTTTCTATTCCTCTAAATCTGCTCATATCAAGCTGCTTTTTCTGAACTATTTTTTTAGTTTCAACATTATAATCCACATTTTTAAATATATCATTAAATCCTATGTCCTGCCCCCCGTGGGTCATGTTAGTTTTAGAGCCTGATTTTTTAACTTTTTTAGATGTTTTCTTTATTTTAGAAACAATTTTTTTCTTTATTTTTTTTGACTGTTTTTTAGCGTTGGAGTTAATTTTTGCCTTTTTGGCAATTATTGCAGTATGTATATAAACTTTTTTTTCCGGCTTAGGTTTTGGAAAAAGAAAAAAGAGAAAAAAAACGACTATCAGTCCGTAAATTATTACGGTCAGAATAAATGAAACAGCTATTTTCATCTAGTTAACAGCCCTATTTGAGTAAATCCTGTTTTTACAACGGCAGCGTAAACTTTCATAAAAGTTTTATATTTAATGTTTTTGTCCGCTGCTATATAAACAAGAGAATTTTTATTGAAATTGCCGTATTTAAGATTGAATTCCTCTAAAAAATTTTTAAGTGGAATTTCTTCTTTATTTACCTTTACTATACCTTTTGCATTTATGGTAATTGTAATTGTCGGTTTTTTTGCAGCAGGTGTTGTTTCGCTGCCTTTTGGCAGATTAACTGTTTTTTCCTGATAAGTGCTAACCGTCACCGATACCATAAGTATAGCAAGCAGTACTAGCATAATATCTACAAAAGGAGTAATATTTAATTCTGGCTTTTTCATTTGCTTAAATAAAAATCCTTTTGCATTGTTAATACACTTATCAAATCTTCAACTTTTTTGCTTAGTATCTGATGAAACGAATATGCGGGCACCGCTACTATAATACCTACAGCAGTTGCTACTAAAGCATCCGCTATTGCAGGAGCAATCATATTAATAGTGGTCACACTCTGCATAGAAGAAAACGCAGTTAGTATTCCTATAACTGTTCCGAACAGACCTATAAACGGTGCTGTGGATGCAACTATACCTAAAAACGTTATTCCGCTCTCAGCACTGCTTTTTGCAGCTTGTATACATGCATCAAATGTAAGTGAGTTTATGTTTTCAGTTTTATCTATACATCTTTTAAGTGATGAAACACCGGAAATGTTTCCGCTCATTAGTAAAGCATTTAATGATTCTTTTTCTTTTTTTATCCAAGAAGACAATCCTATAAATTTGTAGAAAAATATGAAGAATACAAAAAATAGATAAATCCCAAGCCACCCTAAAACAACAACGTTTATAGGGTTGCTTAAGATTTTAGATATTTCTGGCAGCACTTTCTATCTTTGCCTCAACAGATGCAACAAGAACATCGCTGTTTGCCGCATCACGAATAAGTTTTTTAGCTTTCTCTATCGCTTCTGCAATATCTCCGGCTTTTTCACCTGAAACAGGCTGGGCGCCGTCTACTAATACGTTTACGTGATCAGGCGTAACTTCTACGTAACCTGTATTAATAGCAATAATTTCTTCACTGCCGTCTTCTTTTTTAACAGTAATTACTCCCGGCTGTAAAGTAGTCATTAAAGGTGCGTGTCCTTCAAGGACACCAAATTCACCTTCAATTCCCGGAAAATATGCTTCTTTTATTTCACCCTCGTATATTCTTCCAAGAGGTGTAACAATATCAAGTTTCATTTGCTTCCTTTAGCTTTGAGCCTTCATTTTTTCAGCTTTTTCTTTAGCTTCGTCTAAATCACCTACCATGTAGAATGCATTTTCCGGTAAGTCGTCAACTTTACCTTCAAGAATTTCTTTAAATCCTGCAATTGTTTTATTAAGTTCTACATATCTTCCGTCTGCTCCGGTAAACACTTTTGCAACGAAGAACGGTTGTGATAAGAATTTTTCGATTTTTCTTGCTCTTGCAACAGTTAACTTATCTTCTTCGCTAAGTTCGTCCATACCAAGGATCGCAATAATATCTTGTAAATCTTTATATTTTTGTAATACTTCCTGAACACCCCTTGCTACTTTGTAGTGCTCTTCACCTACGATTTGAGGATCAAGAATTCTACTTGTTGAATCAAGCGGGTCAACTGCCGGGTAAATACCTTTTTCAGCAATTTTTCTGTTAAGTACTGTTGTTGAATCCAAGTGTGCGAATACGCTTGCCGGTGCTGGGTCAGTTAAGTCGTCAGCCGGTACGTAAACAGCCTGGATAGACGTAATACTTCCTTTTTTAGTAGAAGTAATTCTTTCTTGTAATTTACCCATTTCAGTAGCAAGTGTAGGCTGATAACCAACCGCACTTGGAATTCTTCCGAGAAGCGCTGACATTTCAGCACCCGCCTGAGCAAATCTGAATATGTTGTCGATGAACATAAGTACGTCTCTTCCTTCTTCGTCCCTGAAGTATTCAGCCATTGTAAGACCTGTCATCGCAACTCTGTTTCTACATCCTGGAGGTTCGTTCATCTGACCGTAGCACAGTGCAACTTTATCAAGAACTCCACTTTCTTTCATTTCATGGTAAAGGTCGTTACCTTCTCTTGTTCTTTCACCAACCCCTGCAAATACAGAGTAACCGCTGTGTTTATACGCAACGTTGTGGATTAGCTCCATAATAATAACCGTTTTACCAACTCCGGCACCACCGAATAGACCAGTTTTACCACCTTTCATGTAAGGACATAGAAGGTCTACAACTTTAATACCGGTTTCGAAAACTTCCATTTTAGTTGACTGCTCTTCAAACGGAGGAGCGTCTCTATGGATTGACCATCTCGGTGTATCAGCAGGAACTTCTTCACCGCCATCGATTACGTCACCTGTTACGTTGAAAATTCTACCAAGAACAGCTTCACCGACAGGTACTTTAATAGGAGCTCCAGTAGCTACTACTTTTTCTCCTCTTGTAAGACCGTCAGTCAAATCCATTGCAATTGTTCTAACGATATGATCACCGATTTGTGCAGCAACCTCTAATACAACTTTTTTCTTCTCACCATTTGCTTCAAATTCCACATAAAGCGCTTCGTTTATCGCCGGAATATCTCCTTCAAATTCTACGTCAACTACAGGACCTAAAATTTGTAATACTTTACCTTCCATTTTACTCCTTTACTTTTTCATTGCTTCTATTGCAGTAACGATTTCGATAAGTTCTCTTGTTACAGCTTCTTGTCTTGCTTTGTTAAATTCCAGTGTCAACTGATGTACCATTTCTTTTGCGTTGTTAGTCGCAGCATCCATTGCCTGCATTCTCGCACTGTGCTCTGCTGCTAATGAATCTAAAAGCGCATAATAAAGTGAATACTCAATATATTTTTTAACTAAAGTTTCCAAAATTGTTTCATAATCGTTATCAGGTTCAACTTCTAAAAAGTCTTGAGAATCATTAACATCCACTTCAATCGGTAAAAGTTCTTTTACATAAACCTGCTGTGTAAGTTTATTTACATAACCGTTGTGTATTGTAATAATATTATCGATTTCTTCGTTTACGAAATCTTGATAACTCTGTTCAATCAGCTCAGCTGCTTTTTCGTAATTAGGCTGAGCGCTTAGTCCAACAATTTCTTCATACATTTCAATACCGACGAATTTGAAATATTCTATCGCTTTTTTACCGATTACTTTAAGTCTTATTTTAACTTTTTTTTCTTTAAGCTCTTCAATTAGCGCAATCGTTTTTTTGATTGTGTGTATATTAAATCCGCCGCACAGACCTTTGTCAGCTGTAATTACAAGTACGTCTACTTTTTCAACATTATCTATTTTAGCGAACGCTCTTAACTCAATAGAGTCTTTAACGCTTGCAAGTTTTGCTGAGATCTCATGCATAACTTCATCAATTTTTTTAGCATATTCTCTAGAGCGAAGAATTGCTTCTTCCGCTCTTTTAAGTTTAGCGGTAGAAACAAGTTTCATCGCCCTTGTTGTTTTTTGAGTGTTTTTAACACTGCTTATTTTTTGTTTTAGCTCTTTTAAAGTTGCCATTTATTATCCTTCGAACCCAGCCTTAAACTCTTCTAATGCTTTTTTAAGTAGTTCTTCAGTTTCGTCGTCTAGTTTTTTCTTAGTTCTGATACTTTCAAAAATCTGTGGATATTTAGTTTCAATGAACGGATATAACTCATCTTCAAATCTTCTGATTGATTTAGTTTCGATATCATCTAAATATCCTCTTGTACCAGCATAAATAATTACAACTTGTTTTTCAACTGGCAGCGGCGAATATGCCGGCTGTTTTAGAATTTCAACAAGTCTTTCACCTCTTTCAAGCTGTTTTCTACTTGCTTCGTCAAGGTCACTTGCGAATTGTGAGAACGCTTCAAGTTCTCTGAACTGCGCAAGGTCAAGTCTTAAGTTTCCGGCAACTTGTTTCATTGCTTTAATCTGAGCGGCACCACCAACCCTTGATACTGAAAGACCAACGTTAATCGCAGGTCTGATACCTTTGTTGAAAAGGTTAGTTTCAAGGAAAATCTGACCGTCAGTAATTGAAATTACGTTTGTCGGAATATAAGCAGCAACGTCACCACCTTTAGTTTCAATAATTGGTAAAGCTGTTAAACTTCCCGCACCAAGCTCATCGTTAAGTTTAGCTGCTCTTTCAAGTAATCTACTGTGTAGGTAGAATACGTCACCTGGATATGCTTCCCTTCCCGGAGGTCTTCTTAGAAGTAATGACATTTCTCTGTACGCATCTGCGTGTTTAGATAAATCATCGTAAACGATAAGAGCATGTCTTCCGTTATCTCTGAAATATTCACCCATTGTAACACCGGCATACGGCGCTAAGAATTTAAGTGAAGCAGCTTCAGATGCAGAAGCGTTTACAACGATTGTGTAATCCATTGCACCGTGCTCTTCAAGAATTCTAACGATATTAGCAACAGTTGACTGTTTTTGACCTACTGCAACATAAATACAAATAACATCTTCATTTTTCTGATTAAGAATAGTATCAAGCGCAACTGTAGTTTTACCAGTTTGTCTGTCCCCAATAATAAGCTCTCTTTGCCCTCTACCGATAGGAACAAGCGCATCGATTGCTTTAAGACCAGTTTGAAGAGGTTCATGAACAGATTTTCTTGCCATAATTCCAGGCGCTTTTTCTTCTACATATCTGTATTCAGTAGCTTCAATAGGTCCTTTACCGTCAATCGGTTCACCAAGCGCGTTTACAACTCTTCCTATTAACGCTTCACCAACAGGTACTGAGATTAGTTTACCAAGTCTTTTAACTGAACTTCCTTCTGTAATGTCTGTACCTTTTCCAAGTACAACCACACCAACGTTGTCAGCTTCAAGGTTAAATACCAAACCTTTTTCACCAGTTTCAAATTCAACCATTTCACCGGCCATTACGTTTGTAAGACCGTATACCTTAGCGATACCGTCAGCTGAGTAAATTACTTTACCAACTTCTTCTACGTCTACTTTTAAGTCGTAGTTTTCAATTCTTTCCTTGATTATCGAAGTGATTTCTTGTACCACTTATACTCCTTTCTTTTAGATTGCTTTTAAAATATTGTTTATTAAATCAGATTTGATTTTATCTTCACTGAGTGCAACTTCAACGTTTAAGATATCTACGAAAACTTTTATTCCGTTTATATCTTTTTCGTCCAATTGAAGTTTAATTGTCGCATTGAATTTTTGAGACAATTTAGCTTCAATTTCTTTTAACGTGTTTTCGCTCACTTTACCCTCAACTACACCTGCATAAGTATTAAAATGTCTGGAAACTTTTTCATATAAAGAAGTATGTATCTCTTTAAAAAGGTCTTCTCTTTTGTTTTCAAGAATAATTCTTAAAAAATTTAAAAATTTCGGATTGTCATACTCGGCGATTTTTGCCAAAGTATTAATTTTTTCATATATGCTTAAAAGAGGAGATTTAACGATTAAAATAAATTTTGGATCTTTAGCAACTGATGCGATTCTAGCAACAGCTTCATAAGCGGGTGCTATTTCGTCTTCATTTAAAGATGCCAAAAACGCCTTTGTATATTTTTCAACTACCATTATGCTACCTTTAATACAAGTTTAGCTGCGTCTTCGCTTGAAAGATGTACGTCTTTAAGAACATCTTCAAGGAAAGCTTTAATTGCTTCTCTTTTAGCTTTTCTGATTTCGGCAAGCTTAGCTTCTTCAAAATGTTTTTCCATTATTTCAAGTTCAGTTTTAGTGTCTTCAATAATTTTGCTGTAAATTAATTCTGCTTCTTTTTTAGCATCTTCAACTATTTCTGTAGCTTTAATTTTTGCTTCTTCAAGTTTTGCTTTAAGCTCTTCTTTTCTCTGTTTAGCTTCTTTTAATTTGTTTTCAACTTCTTGGAATTTATTTGCGATTTCTTCTTTTCTGTTTCTAAAAAACGCAATAACTTTGTTTCCAACCAAGTACCATAATATTGCAACGAAGATTAAAAAGTTAATCGTTCTGGCAACTATATCAGTACCTCCTGCAGCAGCTTCATTTGCAAAAAGCATACTGCTTAACAGTGCAACTAAAAACAACGCTTTTTTCATGCTGCATTCCTTATTTTGTTTTCAACCAATGTTTTGATTTCTTCTTTAGAACCAGCAAGTTCTGAAAGAATTCTTTCTTTTTCAGCCTGAATTTCTTTTGCAAGCTCTTCTTTGGCAGCTTCAATTTCAGCTAATCTTTTTGCTTTCATTTCTGCCGCTTCAGCCTGAGCTTTGGCTCTTGCTTCATCTCTGATCTCTTTAGCCTCTTTTTTTGCTTTGGCAAGAACTTTTTGAATCTCTTCTTCAAGTTCTTTAGTGTCTTCAGTATTGGCGTTTATCATTTCAAGAGATTTTCTTAATTTTTCTTCTCTTTCATCCATAAATTTAACCAACGGTTCAAACAGCCAAATTTTCAGTAAAATCAGCGTTACCAGGAAAATACCGGCTTCAATAAGCATCACACCTATATTAAGGTCAAGCATTAATTCTCCTTTTTTTGGAATTTTAACATAAATTTAACCGATTAGATTTAAAAGTTTTTCTAATTTTTTCAAATCTTTGTTATTTTTAAATCTAATTTTCAGCGAATCTTTGTTAATTTCAACTTTTAATCCGATTTTTTTAAATTTCTCCGCAAGTACGACAACTCTTTTATCCAGCTCGAAATCTTCTTTTTCTTTTGCAGGATTTTTAAGTCTCTGAATAAGTTTCTCGGTATCGCGCACGTTTAATGATTTTTTTTCAATTTCATCTATAACTTTTTTTAATAATTCGTCATCAAGCCCTAATAAAACTTTAGCGTGCCCTACGCTTAAAACGCCTCTTTTAATCTTGTCATGCACAAATTCAGGTAAATTTAAAATTCTGAGTAAATTTGTAACATAACTTCTGCTTTTAGAAATTGCGTTAGCAAGCTCTTCATGAGTATAGCCGTGCTCTTCTATAAGGCTTTGCAGCGAATATGCCACTTCAATAGGATTTAAATCTTCTCTTTGAATATTTTCTATAAGAGCATATTCCCTTAAATCATCTTTTGAATAATCTACAACTATTGCTTTAATAAGCTCTCCGCCTAGAAGTTTAGTGGCTCTGAGTCTTCTTTCACCGGCAACCAGAATATAGCCGTCTCCGTCTTTTATGAGAACTATCGGCTGTAAAAGACCGTATTTTTTGATTGAATCGGCTAGTTCCTCAATCGCCTCTTGATTAAATTCGCGTCTCGGCTGATAAGGGTTTGTTTTGATTTTTGAAATTTCTATTTCTTGAACGCCTCCGCCGGGCAGCTCTTTTAAATAACCAGCTTCGGCATCTTCTAAAATCGAGCTTAAGCCTCTTCCTAATCTTTTCATTGTTCGGATTCCTCTATTATGGTTTTTGCAAGCAGTTCGTAAGCTAATGCGCCTGAGCTTTTAATATCGTATAAAATAACCGGTTTTCCGAAACTAGGCGCCTCGGCAAGTCTGACGTTTCTTGGTATATAAATATATTTTCCGCTTTTTTTATTTTTGAAAAGTTTGCTTGAGTAATGATTGATAAGATCCTGAAAAACCTGTTTTGAGAGGTTGTTGCTTTTGCTAAACATTGTAGGAAGCAGACCTTTTATTTTTAGTCTTGGATTTTTGGTTCTTTGCACGAGTTTAATGGTATTTAACAGCTGTGCAAGCCCTTCGAGTGCAAAAAATTCCGTCTGTATAGGAATAATAACGCTGTCACTGGCACTTAAAGCGTTAATCGTTATAGTCCCCAGCATCGGCGGAGTGTCTATTATTATGTAATCGTAATCTTCTTTAAGCTCTTTTATTCTTTCTTTAAGAGTAAGTTCTTTTTTATCAAGATATTCGCTCTCTTTCTCAATACCGGCCAAACCTATATTAGAAGGCACCAGATCAAGAGTCGGAATAAGCGTGTTTAATATAGTGTCGTTTATATCTTTGCTTCCGATTAAGACATGATAAAGACTGTATTCATAATCACTTCTTAAAAAACCTAGTGAAGAAGTCGCATTCGCCTGCGGATCTGCATCAATTAATAAAACTTTTTTTTCGGTAATCGCAATTGAAGCGGCTAAGTTTACAGCCGTAGTAGTCTTACCTACCCCTCCCTTTTGATTAGCTACAGATATTATTTCTATCATCGCTTTGAATATATCCTTTTTTTATTATTTTGTATGCTTCCGTCCTCGGCTAAAACGCCTTCTATTGAAAAAATATTTTTATATTCTTCAAACTCATTTTTGAATTCTATAAATACAGTATCCCAACCTCTTATTTTTTCAAAGTTAGAAAAAAATCTTTTAAGAATTTTATCATTTTTTAATTCAATATCCAAACTTCCGAATTCATCTTCAGGAGCAAAGCGCGTATTTAACCCTATTCCGCAGATAATATAATTATTTATTATATTTGTAATCACTCCGCCTATTTTTTTCGGTTCGTTCCGTATTAAATAAATATCGTTTGGCCATTTCATTACCGCTTTGCTTCCGAGTTCATTTAAAGTTTTTTTAAATATCCAGCCGAAATATATTGACAGACTCTGTAAAGGCACATCTTTAAACTTTTCCTTTTCAAACGCAAATGAAAAAAAGAGATTTCCTTTTTTACCTTTCCAGACATTTCCTCTGCTGCCTATGCCGTCAGTCTGCAGTTCCGTCCATACGCATACGGGAGGGAAAAGCTCTTGTTTTTTTATTTTTTCAATCAGATATTTTTGAGTTGAATCTATTTTTTCCAAATATATATATTTAAGTGGAGAGTAAGTAGTATGTAGTGTGTAGTTTTCGATATTCAGTTTACAATTTACAGTTCTTTGGTTTATATTGATTTTAAATTGTTTTTTTTTCATTTCCTATCTTTCTTTTTCACTTTTAACTTTTTATTCTTCCACCCTTCACAACATACCTACTTCACTACTTACCTACTTAACAACTTAACTACTTATAATATTATCTCCCACTTTCAAACGTTTGCCGTTTGCGTAATCAACGGCATTTATTTCCTTTTTACCCGGCACCTGGATTTTGATAAGTCTGATTTTTCCTTTTTTGCAGCCAATAACAACACCGTCGCCTATTTCCAGAATTTCACCTTCATTATTGGAAGAGTCCGTATCTATCAGCTCCATTTCGTTAATTTTAAACCGCTCGCAGTATATTCCCGGCCAAGGCTGAAACGCTCTGTATTTTCTGTCTATAATTAAAGCGCTTTCAAAAGTCACATATCCGTCGCTTTTTTTTATTTTAGGAGAATAAGAAGCCAATGCGTCAATCTGTTTAAGCGGTTTTATCTTACTGAAATTATCTATAACAAAAGGAGTCTGCTTTGCTGCTATAACAGCCAGTTCATTAAAAAGATCGATACTTGTTTTTCTTCCCACTTCTGTGTAATCCCATGAGAGTATATCCCCCGTATCAAGCCCTTTGTCCATTAGCATGGCTGTAACACCAGTATACTCGTCCCCGTTTAATATCGCACTCTGAATAGGGCTTGCTCCTCTGTATTTCGGCAGCAGTGACGCATGAAGATTTATACACGGAGCGATATTTAATATTTTCTCCGGAAGCAAAAGCCCGTATGCCGCCACTACAATAAAATCAGGTTTTAAATTTTCTATAGTGTTATCGTCTTTTAATGTTACAGGCGTATACACCTCCAGGTTTTTTTCAAGAGCATATTTTTTTACAGGCGTCGGAGTCAAAACCTTTTTTCTGCCTACCGGCTTGTCTGGCTGTGTATAAACAGCGGCGATTTCATATCTTTTATTTAGTTCGTCCAATATTTTCACTGCATAATCGGGACTTCCCATAAAAACTATTCTCATTAGAATCCTTTAAATATTTATTTATGGAATTATATCAAACTCTTATATTAGGTGTCTGGCACGTTTTATTAAAAACATATGGAAAATGGCCAACGGCCTACTTTCCATTTTAATTACAGCATCATTCCTTTAATCATAAAGAAAATCATTGCCGCAAGCACCGCTGCTACAGGAACTGTAATAACCCAGGCCAAAATAATTTTATTAAACAGATCCCTTTTGACATATTTTACTTTTTCTTCTTTTTTAAGAATTTTTTTGAATCTTTTAACTGTTTTTTCCAAATCTTCAATCATTTCTATAAGTTCGACTATTTTCTTATAATCTTCTTTAGTTTTGTCGGTTCTTTGCTGCAGGTCTTCAAGTTCAAGCTCGTATGCTTTTAATTTTTTTTCCGCGTCATCTATTTCTTTTACTATTTCTTCTTCTTTCTGTTCAATCAGGTGAAGCCATTCTCTTAAAAACCCTACTCCGAATATAGCTCCTACCGCAATATGTGTAGAACTTACCGGAAGTCCCAGCTGAGATGCCACAATAACGGTAATAGCCGCTGCTAAAGCCACACAGAAACCTCTTATCGGGTCTATTTTTGTGATTTCGTCGCCAACCGTTTTAATCAGTCTAGGACCGTAAAGTGCAAGACCTATAGAAATACCCAGTGCACCGATAGCCATAACCCAGAAAGGTATCGCCGATTTGCTTGCGATTCCTCCGTTTAAAACGGCATCGCTGATAGCCGCCAGAGGACCTACCGCATTCGCAACGTCATTTGCACCGTGAGCAAAACTAAGAAGTGCTGCTGAAAAAATAAGAGGAACGGTAAAATATCTGTTTATTCCTTCCCTGGTATTTAAAATAGCTTCTTTTTTTAATTTAACCGCCATTACAAAATATACGATAATACCGGCAATCAGACCGAAAACGGCAGCAACACCGAATGTAGGTTTTTTAGTATGAGGCAAAAAGCTTAAAACATCCGTAATATTAACCCATACGTGCTTTAAACCTTTCATTGTCAGATATGTTACAAAAGCCCACGTCATAATTGATACATATATCGGAACCCATTTTTTCGCGGCTGAAGCCATATCTTCTTTAAAAACGACCGTTTTTTTAATGGCATATAAAAATCCTGCGGCTATAATACCTCCAAGAACGGGAGATATAACCCATGAAGCTGCAATTTTCCCCATTGTAGCCCAGTGAACGATGCCAAATCCCGCAGCTGCTATTCCGGCTCCCATTACACCGCCTACGATAGAGTGTGTCGTAGAAACGGGCGCTTTAAACGCAGTAGCAAGATTAAGCCAGAGAGCAGCCGCCAGCAAAGCCGACATCATCGCCCATATAAACACATTAACATCTCCGTGAAAAGCACCTAAATCAATAATACCTTTTCTGATGGTGTTCGTAACATCGGCACCGGCAATCAAAGCCCCGGCAGCTTCGAAAATAGCGGCAATAACGATAGCGCCCGCAAGACTCAAAGCCCTGCTTCCGACTGCCGGACCTACATTGTTAGCAACGTCGTTCGCACCTATGTTCATAGCCATATAAGCACCGAAAACCGTAGCTATCACCAAAAACAGACTGTTTGGCACGCTTCCTGTTTTTGCATATGTATAAATAACCACAACGGCAATAAAAATAAGCGCAATACCAAGGCGCATTAAATCTATACCGGCGGATTTTCTTGCTTTTTTTTCAATTTTAGAGACAGTTTGCAGCTCCATTACATCCTCTTTTTTATAGGAATTTTACAAAAAGAAAAAGAAGTTGTAAATGAAGATTAATATTATCTTAAAAAATTTTTAAAAATTAGCCGAATTTACCCGCAATATAATCTGCAGTGTGTTTTTCTTTTGGATTAAGGAATATCTGAGTTGTTTCACCGAATTCTATAAGCTCTCCTAAATACATATAAGCCGTATAGTCGCTCACACGGCTTGCCTGCTGCATATTGTGCGTAACTATTGCTATAGTGACTTTATCTTTCAGCTGGGTTACAAGCTCTTCAATCGCTAAAGTTGAAATAGGGTCAAGCGCACTTGTAGGTTCGTCCATTAAAAGCACTTCCGGCTCTACCGCAATGGCCCTTGCTATGCACAGTCTTTGCTGCTGACCGCCGCTGAGACCCCTTGCATCGTCTTTAAGCCTGTCTTTAACTTCGTTCCACAGCGCTCCGCCTTTAAGTGCATCTTCGACCCTGCCGTCAAGTTCGCTTTTGCTTTTTATACCTTTTAGTCTAAGTCCGTATGCGATATTGTCGTATATACTCATTGGAAACGGTGTCGGTTTTTGAAATATCATTCCTACTCTCTGACGGAGATTAATAAGTTCGTTTTCTTTTTTAAATTCAAGAATATTTTCCATCTCTCCCGTATCAAAATTTTTGAGAAGGATTTCCCCTTCATACTTATTTCCCGGATACAGGTCGTGTATTCTGTTTAAACTTCTTAAAAGCGTTGATTTTCCGCATCCGCTAGGCCCTATTAATGCCGTAACTTTACCTTCGTAAATAGGCAAGTTTATATTGTTTAAAGAAGGTTTTGGAGCACCCGCATATGTAAAACTGAAATTTTTAATATCCATTACTTTCATATCAAACCTTTATTTTTTATCTTTTATTAAATATCTTCCGAGAAGGTTTATAATCAAAACGAAAAGCGTTAATATAAACGCTCCGGCCCATGCTATTCTTACCAGATTCGCATCCGGCATTGTAGCAAGGTTATAAATGGCGACAGTTAAGCTAGGAAATACCTGGTTTAGGTTAACGGTAAAATATTCGCTGTTTCCGCTTGTAAATAACAGCGGAGCAGTTTCTCCCACTATTCTAGCGAAAGCCAGCAGAATTCCCGTCATTATACCCACTTTTGCAGCTTTTATAATTATATTTAAAATCACTTTATATTTAGGAGCGCCAATCGCGACTCCGGCTTCTCTTAGCTCTTTCGGAACGAGTCCCAGCATATCGTCCGTAGTTCTTACGACTATCGGAATCATCATAATGGCAAGCGCAATGGCTCCCGCCCATCCGCTTTGATGTCCTACAGGGTTGACTACAACAGCATAAACGAAAGTACCTATTACGATTGACGGAGCCGACATCATAACGTCGCTCAGGTTTCTTATAAACTGCGCGTATTTGTTTCCGAACGAATATTCCTGAAGATATATACCGGCCACCATTCCTATAGGAACACCGATAATCACAGCTATCAGAGCAAGTATAAACTGCCCTACAAGCAGGTTTCTAAGACCGTTGTTTACCAAATCGTGCGTAAATATGTGAAGATCTATAGCACCAATGCCTTTTATAGTCAGAGTTATCAGTATCCAAAACAGAAATCCGAGCCCTATTAACGCACTTAACGTAGAAAGAAGCAAAACAATTTTATTTATTATAAGTCTCATTTTTTATCCCTTAAAAAATAGAACTTCGCAAATGAAATAACAGCGAATGAAATAATAAACAGTATCAGCGCCAGATAAAACAGAGCGCTTAAACTCATTCCGCTGCTTTCCGCAAAGTTGTTGGCTAGAACTACCGGAATCGAAACGGTAGGATCAGTCAGTTTGTGAGGGAAACTGAAAACCCCTCCGATTACGAAAGCAACAGCCATTGTCTCACCCAAAGCTCTTCCCAGCGCCAAAATGATACTTCCGATTATTCCCTTTTTCGCATAAGGGAAAATAACGTCTTTAATTACTTCAAATTTAGTCGCCCCCATTGCATATGCGGATTCTTTAAGAACATTTGGAGTAGTATTCATACTGTCTCTGGTTAGAGACGCCATAAAAGGAATAATCATAACGGCCAGCACCATTCCGGCTACCAGCAACGAAACACTCTGTCCTCCGAATATGTCCGCTATTAACGGACCGAAATAAAAAAGTCCCCACATACCGTAAATAATACTCGGAATCGCGGCAAGCAGCTCTATTGCGATACCGACCGGTTTTGATATAAAAGGCGGTGCAATTTCGGCTAAAAATATTGAAATCCCCATTGCGATAGGAACAGCAAAAACCATCGCAAGCACAGTGGAAAGAATAGTTCCGACTATCGGAATAAGCCCGCCGTAAATTGTTTTCGTATTTGAAGAGCCCATTCCTCCCAGATCATTATCTTCCGGAATTGCAATATTGTCATTATCCTGAGGAATGTTTCCTATATCATCGCTGTCTGTCGGAATATTTCCTATATCGTCGCTGTCCTGAGGAATTGCAGCGTTTGAGGCTGTACTATTTGTTGTATTATTTTGAACGCTCTGAGCCGAGGCATTGTCTGCCGGTTTGTTTTTAGCCGGAAGCTGAACGGTTACGTCCCATCTCGGATCAATAATAAAATGCAGTCCGTATTCTTTAATAGCAGGTTTTGCATACATAAATAACACAACAAATATAGCAGAAAGCAATATTAAGATAATCGTAGCACTGAGAGAGGATAACTTTCTAAAAAGAGCTTCCATACACCGCCTTTAATTTTTGTAATTGTATAAAAAATAAAAAAGGATTTAAAGCCCTTTTTTATTTTGCAGGAGAAATACCTTTTTCGGCCCAGTATTTCATAATCTGGTCTTTAACGCTCTGAGGCAGAGGGATATATCCCAGTCTGCTTGCAGCGGCGTCTCCGTGTTTATATGCGTAATTGAAAAACGCTGTCACTTCTTTATCTGTATTTACTTTTTCCTGAGGTATCAAAATAAATGTAGACGCGATAATCGGATAACCTTTTCTCGGATAAGCGATTATTTTATAAAAATCTTTTTTAGGATCAAATCCCGCATATTTTGCACCCTCGGCAAAGTTTGCAGGGGTAGGCGCTACGAATTTTCCGTCAGCCGCCTGAACGATAGCCATTTTAAGACCGTTTTTCTTAGCATCCGCATAATCAACATATCCGATAGAGTATTTGTTTGTTTTAATAGCAGCGCTGACACCGAAGTTTCCTTTACCAGCGATACCTCTGCCCTGTGCGTCTGTAGGCCAGTTGATAAGTTTTCTTGCACCGAAATGCGTTCTCCATGTATTGCACATTTTGCTTAAATAATATGTAAAGTTAAAAGTAGTTCCCGATTTGTCGCTTCTGTGAACGAAAATAATTTTTTTGTGAGGAAATTTTTCTCCAGGATTATATTTTACTATTAAAGGATTGTCCCAGTATTTAATAGTGCCAAGAACTATGCCTTTAATTGCCGCTTCACTTAATTTAAGTTTGTTTATACCGGGTACGTTATAACCGAAAACAATACCTCCGACTACTGTAGGAAATTGATAAAGTCTCGCTTTTCTTAAAATGTTGGGAGTCAAAGGTTTGTCGCTTCCTCCGAAATTTACGTGTCTGTAAGCAACTTCTTTAATTCCCGTTCCGCTTCCCGTTGCGGTATAGTTTACTCTGTTGCCGGTTTTATCATAATAACTTTTAATCCACTGTTTATATACAGGATATGGAAAACTTGCACCTGTTCCGTTTATAGTATATGCAAATGAACTTGCTGCGATTAACGCACCTAATACTAATTTTTTCATTCGTTCTCCTTTTTTGATTTTCAAAATTGTAAAAAAACAAAATAACATTTTGGTAACAAAATAGAGTTTTGAATAACACAACGATAACAAACTAAATATATATTTAATGTATAATAACACAAAAAAAGGATTCAAATGCTTAGTACTTTTGAGCAGTCACTCCAGCAGATTAACAATAAATTTGTAAATTATATTACGGCTATTGAAGAATCACTTCAAAAAAAAGAATTTACTGAAGAGTTTTTTCTTATTGATTTAAAAGAATTTGACAACGAAGTAATTAAATTTCTTGCACTTTTTCATCCGCAGGGAGAATATTTAAGAGAAGTGGTGGCGTATCTTAAAATAAGCTCTTTTTTAGCAAAAATAAAAAAATCAACAAAATCGTTTATTAAAAAATACGATTTCGAAGACGAAAAAATCGACGCTTTATACCAAAACGCCCTTTCAACCATCGATACGCTTAAACTTGCCGTAAAAGGCGACACCATAGAAGACGCATATTCAACTATTATAAGTTACGAAAAAATCGCTGATGAGATATACAAAGACCTTGTGCTTGAAGTAAAACAGAAAGAAAACGTAGATGAAATCCTGAAAATTTTAAACATAGCAAAAAAACTTGAAAGAATCAGCGACAGCGCAAAAACAATCGCATCATACCTGCTCTTTGCAAAAGAGGGACTTGAACTGTAACTGAGAACGGAGAATTTAGAATGATAACAATCGCGATTATTGAAGACGAGGAGGATCTTTTAGAACTCCTTGAATTTACTCTTCAGCAAAACGGCTACGACGCCGTGGGCTTTACCAATACCAAAAAAGTAAAAGACTTCATAATAGAAGAAAATCCCGACCTGCTTATAGTAGACAGAAACCTTCCGGGTGTTGAAGGCAGCATGTTTGTAAAAGAGCTGAAACAGGAAGGCTACGACATACCTGTAATATTTCTAACCGCCAAAGCGGATGAAGACGACATTATTGAAGGTTTTGAAAGAGGCGCCGACGATTATATAACCAAACCGTTTAATATGAAAGAACTTCTTGCCAGAATCAAAGCGGTGCTTAAAAGACACAATATTACGGCTAAAGTTATTTCGTATAAAGACTATCATCTCGATTTGCAAAACAGAACACTCTCACACGACAGCGTAAATATAACACTGACCCCTTCCGAATTCAGACTATTAGAACTATTTTTCAAAAATCAAAAAAGAACACTCAGCCGGGAAGAAATTATGGAAGTTTTGGATATAAGCAATGAAAAAAGCGTTAATGTCGCCATAAACAGGCTTAACCACAAAATTAACGGTATTATACAAAGCGTCAGAGGCGTGGGATACAAATTAAAGTGAAAAGTGTAAAATGAAAAGTTAAAATAGAAATGGAGAACTGGGAATTGAGAGTTAAGAATATTTTAAAAAAAATCTTTTTTTCACAAGAGTTAAAAGAGATTGAAAAACTAAAAGAAGAAAACAGAAAGCTCAAAAAAGAAAATAAAAAGCTTCATATTTTAAACTCTTCAAAAGACGAACTAATTTCCGCCGTTTCACATGAATTCAAAAATCCTATATCCATTATAAACGGCTATATTGAAACGATACTTACCAACGAACTGCCGGATGAAATGAACAGAAAGTTTTTAAACAAAATACAGAGAAACTCCCTTAGACTCAGCGAACTTATCGACAGACTTTATCTTATTACAAGACTAGAAAACGAAAAAGTAAAAATTAAATTTACCAAATTCGATCTGTGTGCAGCCACAAAAAACATAATTGAAAGTTTTAATACCGACAGAATTGAACTAAACTGTCAAAAAACACCTGTTTACGGTGATAAAACCCTGATAGAAACGGTAATATACAATCTGCTTTCAAATGCAATAAAATATTCTGACGATAAAATAACACTGAATATTACAGATACTTATTTGGAAGTTATAGACAAAGGCAAAGGTATAGACGAAAAAGAAATAGAACTCATTAAACAAAAATTCTACCGTATAGCAAAAAACGACTGGGACAACTCTTTGGGATTAGGACTGGCAATTGTTGAAAAAATACTCAAAATTCACAAAACCAAACTTCAGATTGAGAGCCAAAAAGGAAAAGGAAGCAGATTTTATTTTGATATCACTTCATTAAAAAGTAAGGCACAAGAATAATAATACTCGTTAAAATCAAAAGACCTAAAAATATACCTAATATAAATTTACCGAAATTAAATGGTTTTTCTTCCTGATTGTTGTTTTCAGTATTTAACTCTTTATTTTCCATTTTCAATTCTCCGTTTTTTAAATTTCTTTTACGTTTGCAAATGCGGCTTTTAGATACGTCGTATCTTCCGGTGTAGATATATAAAACGTATCGCTTCCGTCGCTTAAGTTAAAAAGATCCTGCAGGGCATCCACGTTCATGGCTTTAAACCCGTTTTTTCTGACTTCATCTATCGCTTCAAGATCGTTTACGCAAAAGACCGGAGTTTCATCCAGAGTCTTTGCTACCTCAACGGCTTTTTTAATTCTCTCAAATTTCTCTTTATCGGCGGTGTATACATAAATATATGTCATTAAATTCCTTTTTTGGCATTTATATAAAAAAAGAGAAAATTTGTCAACTTTTCTTTTTTCTCATATTGATATACATATGTATAATGTCAATCGCCGCAGGCGTTACACCGCTTATTTCACTTGCCGCAAATAGTGTAGGCGGTCTAAATTTTTCAAGTTTTTCAACGATTTCTCGGCTAAGTCCCGGAATTCCTTTGTATTCGAAATCTTCAGGAATTTTGACATTCAGCATCTCTTTCATTTTGTCAATCTGTGCTTTTTGTCTTTCAATATAGTGGTGATATCTTGCGTCAATAAGTATCTGCTCAAGCGCGTCTTCGCTGAAATCTTTAAATTCGGGAGCGAGCTTTAAAAGTTTTTCCCTGTTGAACGTATGTCTCCCGGCTATTTTTCTTATTTCCATTTTGCTTTGAATTTTTTCTTCGCCCATCTCTTCAAGCATTGCGTTTATCTGTTTGTTTGGCGTTACAAACGTTTCATTGAGGATTTTCATTCCCTTATTTATCTCTTCCCTTAACTTCTGCACCTTCTCATACGTTTTATCATCCAAAATTCCAAGTTCATGCCCGTAATCAGCAAGTCTTAAAATTGCGTTATCTTCTCTAAGCAACAGTCTGTATTCGCTTCTGCTTGTAAACATTCTGTACGGCTCATTCGTTCCTTTTGTAACCAGATCGTCAATAAGAACCCCTATATACGCTTCATCCCTTCTGAAAATAATTGGCTCTTTACCGTCAATCTTAAGAGCTGCATTAATTCCGGCCATTATACCCTGCGCCGCCGCTTCTTCGTATCCGGTTGTTCCGTTAATCTGCCCGGCAAAGAAAAGTCCTTCGATTTCTTTGGTTTCAAGCGAATGCTTAAGATTCGTAGGCTGTATGAAATCATACTCAATCGCATATCCGAATCTGACTATTTTAGCATTTTCAAGCCCCGGAATAGAATGGATAAAGTCTTCCTGAACGTCCATAGGAAGAGAAGTCGAAAGTCCGTTTAGATAATATTCCGTAGCTTCAAGCGTCTGAGGTTCAACAAATACGTGATGGCGTTCTTTATCAGGGAATTTATTAAGTTTATCCTCGATACTCGGACAATATCTCGGCCCAACACCCTCAATCTGACCCGTAAAGAGCGGCGCTCTGTGGAAGTTGCTTTTAATAATATCATGCGTATTTTCGTTTGTATATGTTATGTAACAAGGAAGCTGTGTAGGGTTAAATGTTTTTTTATCTGTTCTGAAAGAAAAAGGTTTAGGGTTTTCATCACCCGGCTGAATTTCCATTTTTGAAAAATCAATCGTTCTAGCGTCAATCCTCGCAGTCGTTCCGGTTTTGAGTCTTTCAAGTTTAAATCCTAAATCTTCAAGCGATTTGCTGATTTTTTTAGCCGGAAGCTCGTGAAATCTTCCGCCTTCAAGTTTAACCGGCCCAAAATGCATAATTCCTCTCATAAACGTTCCGGTTGTCAGAATCAGGGCTTTTGTTTTGTATTCGTTTAAAAGGTTTGTTTTAACTCCTGCAATTCTGCCGTTTTTTACGATTATTTCATCAACAATTTCCTGAGCTACAGTAAGGTTCGGAGTATTAAGACAAACCGTTCTCATATATATTCTGTATCTGTCCATATCTATCTGAGCCCTGCTTCCTCTAACAGCAGGACCTCTGTTTTCGTTAAGAACCCTGAACTGAATACCGGCATGGTCGGTCGCCAGCGCCATTTCACCGCCGAGCGCGTCTATTTCCTTAACCAGATGTCCTTTTGCAAGACCCCCGATTGCAGGGTTACAGCTGGCTGCTCCTATCTGTTCTACAAGCATGGTAAGCAGAAGTACTTTTTTACCCATTCTCGCCGGCGCAAGAGCGGCTTCTATTCCCGCATGCCCTCCGCCGACAACAATTACGTCAAATTCTTTCATCAAACTCCTTTAGTTTTTCGGCATTTTGTATATATTTGTCTATATTGTTATATTTCTTAGACAGTTTCAGCATCTCGTCAAATTCCACTTCATTTTTAGGAACGGCTACATCATCCGCAAACACATCAAGCAGTACGTTTGTATTTCCTATCAGCATTAGATACTTTCTGTCCTGATATTCAAAAAGAACTATTTTATTCTTAGCGTCTATCGGTTTTTGCGCAAGAACTTTCATGTTTTCTCTAAGACTCGGAAGCGAAGCCGTTTTTCTTTTCAAAAACCATAAAATCAACGCAAGTATAATAAGAATAGATATACCGACTATATAAGAAACGGCATCGAGCCCTTCTTTATTTGCATTTAAATTTTGCAGACTGTTTTGCACATTCTGGACTTTTATAGGCTTTTCGTTTATTATCCTAAATCTGACACCGTATCCGTCAGGCGTTAGGGCAACAGACGTTTTTATAGGCTTATTAGCCGTAATATCAATTCTTACTCCGTTTTTATCAGGCGAAATTATAATAGAATTTATAAAATTTTTAGTAAATTCTTTTTGAATTACCTTATCCGTGCTTATATCCGTTAGAATATAAGAGTTTTTTGACACCTGTTTTACTTTTCCTTTAAATACGCCGTCCAATGAAAAGAGTATGTCAAGTTTGTTTTTACTCTCAAAAAAATTAACGTTTATAAGATTGGCTCCAAACAGTAATACCCCGAGACAAATTAAAATTATTTTTTTCACAAATACTCCTTCTTTTTTAAGTAGATAAGTTGTTAAGTAGGTAAGTTGTGAAAGGCATATATGCAATGTTATCGTATTTTATCTTTTAAAATTCCCTTCACAACTTCATAACTTATCTACTTTACAACTTGCCTAATGTTCTTTTGTCAGATAATATATAAGCTGATTTGCATCAAGAACTTCATTAAGTCTGATTGCAAGGTTTTTTTCATACACCATTACCTCACCTTTTCCTATAATCCTTCCGTTTATATAAACTTCGGCACTCTCGCCTTCCGGCTTTTGAAGGTCGATTACGCTGCCTTTTTGAAGAGCGAGAATCTCCCTTAAAGTAATATCAATCCTTCCAAGATCACTTTCAAACAGCACTTCCGTATCTAACAGATTCGAATAATCGGGAATATACTCTTCGATTTCTTCGTCAATTACATTTTTTTCTTCCATTATTTCCCCTTAAACAGGATATAAAAGCATTTATCTCCGTTAAATTTAAACGACAGTATATCGTCATATTCAATGTTTTTATCAAATTCTCCGAGATACTCAGGCACACCAATATCAAAAGAAACGTTTCTTTTTTGCGCCACTATTTTAGCATTTCCGATTATCTGATTGGCTATTTCTTTAGTTAAATCTTCAGTATCGTAGCTGTCGTCGCCAAAATAATAATTCGCTATATATGAAAGTTTTTCATGAGGCACTACGATATAAATATCATAATTTTCATCACCGCTTATTGATATTTTACTTACAAACCCCTCTTTTACCTCTTCGTTACATTCATCGGCTTTAGCTTCAATAGAGTCCATAAAATTCTTTACCGCCTCTTTTATAATATTAAACATCCATATCCTTTAGATTTACTAAATTTTACTATGATATAATTTTATCAAAAAAGGCTTAATTTGATAAGTGCCATAATTATTGGGATATTTGTAGGTTTCGCTTCCGGCTTTTTCGGAATAGGAGGAGGAACCGTATTAGTGCCTATACTTCTGTTTCTCGGATTCGAATTCAAAGATGCGGTAGGCATAAGCGTCACCCAGATGATGTTAAGCTCAATGTACGGGTCTTATCTTAATTTTAAAAAAGGTCTGCTAAAAATCCAAAACGGTCTCTCCCTTGCCATAGGTGGCGCCATCGGTGCCGCTCTTAGCGGATATATCGTAAAACACACTTCAAAAGAAATACTCGGTGCCGTATTCCTGACACTTGTTTTTGTAGCTATTGTAAGATTTTTTATAACAGTGCCCGAACCTAAAGAAGAACCTCCTATCGATAATAAAAAACTTTTTTTTATTGGTCTTTTTGTCGGAATGATTGCTATAAGCGTCGGTGTGGGAGGAGCCATTTTAATAACGCCGATCCTTGTAGGATTCCTGCATTACAGGCTTAAAACAACGGTAAGCCTCAGCCTGTTTTTTGTCGTTTTTTCTTCAATTTCCGGATTTATTTCACAAAGCCTGGCCGGACATATCGATTATTCCAAAGGCTTTACAATCGGGCTGGCTTCTCTTATAGGAACGTATTTCGGTATAAAACTTTATCACGCAATGCATCCAAAACATCATAAAAAATTTCTGCTTGTATGGTATATTTTCGTATTTTGCGCAACAACATACAAACTGTACTTTCAAGGAAATTAATGGATATAAAACTAATAACCGAACTTATTATAATAATGCTGATAGGTTTCAGAATATACACTCTTGAAAAGTTCGGTATCCGCTCCGCGGCTGATAAACTTTTTGCACTTTATTACCTGAAAAACCACTATCCCCTTATAGGCTACACTATTATTTTTTACATATTTGAAATAATAATTATCGAAATGATTGCTCTTAAAATTGTAGATATAACACTGATTATTATAGCAATGATAGAGCTTTTTATGATTTACAGACACCTTTTTATCGCTCTCAAAACCGACGACAGAGACGACTACATCGATACAGTTATCAAAAGAATGTTTAGTACTCTTACATACAGCGAATACCAGCAGATAAAGGGAGAACTGTATAAAATCCAGCCTAAATGGAAACTGTACATCACTGAAATGCTTGTGTTTTTCTTCGCTATATGGGCTATTGAATTTCAGTAAAGTAAAAATTTGAAAGAATTATTTAAAAATTGGCTTATTAAAAACAATAAACCAAACAGATATGCCAATACAATTACAACAATTTCTAATGACTTACAAAAAGTAAATTATAAAGATTATGACTTATATTCTATTACTGATCCAACAATAGCAAAAAAAATAAAAAACAATTACTTCAAATTCAATCAATATTTTGATAAAAACAAACGTGGTAACTATATGTATAGTAGTGCATTTGATAGATATATAGAATTTTTACTTGATTACCGTAATTCAACTCATTTAAACAATAATATTTTTCCAGATGAAATTGAAGAAAGCAATAATTTATATGAAGGGACAAAAAAACAAATAATTGTTAATTCTTATGAAAGAAATCCAAAAGCTAGACAAATTTGTATAGATCATTATGGATATGAGTGTCAAATTTGCGGTTTTAATTTTAAAAAAACATATGGTGAAATTGGTAAAAATTTTATTCATGTTCATCATATTGTAGATTTAGCTACTATTGGTAAAAATTACAAAATTGATCCAATAAAAGACATGATACCGGTATGTCCAAATTGTCATGCTATGTTACATAGAAAAAAACCCGCATATACTCCTCAAGAATTAAAACAACTGATTAAAATAAAAAATAACTATCACTAAAAACTCTTTCCTTAAACTTTCCTTAAATTTATGGTATAATTCGCGATTAATTTTTATAAAAAAGCGGCATATTATTAAATAAATAAACCTAAATAAATAGAAACAACTGCAAATTTTAATGTAAAAAAGCGTTAAAAAAAGTGCTCTTAAGCAAAGCGGCTTGCACTTTTTAGTTTTTTGCAGTGTTAAGAAATTTGCACTATTGTTGAACACATTTAGGTGTTTTATAAAAACAACAGGAGCATAAATGGATAAAATAAAAATCATAGGAGCCAGGGAAAACAATCTTAAAAACATAAACCTTGAAATACCGAAAAACAAACTGATAGTGTTTACGGGACTTTCCGGAAGCGGCAAAAGCACGCTTGCGTTCGATACGCTGTATGCGGAGGGGCAGAGAAGATATATTGAAAGCCTCAGTTCATACGCAAGACAGTTTTTACAAAAAACCGGAAAGCCCGAAGTGGATAAAATAGACGGGCTTACCCCGGCTATTGCGATTGACCAGAAAACAACATCCAAAAACCCTCGTTCAACCGTGGGGACGGTTACCGAAATATACGATTATCTAAGACTCCTGTACGCAAGAATCGGTATCCAGCACTGCCACCTGTGCGGCAAACAGATTACCCAGATGACTCCTCAGGATATTATCAATGAGGTTCTTAAACTGCCTGAAGGCGCGAAAATTATCATTTATGCTCCGATTGTAAAAGAGAAAAAGGGTGAATTTCACGATTTAATCGAAAAACTAAGAAAAGAAGGAATCATAAGAGCCTACATAGACGGCGTAATAGTAAGGCTTGATGAGGAGATTGAACTTAAAAAAACTAAAAAACACACCATTAAAGCCGTAATCGACAGGGTTATCGTAAAAGAAGAAAACAAATCCCGTATAGCAGAAGCTGTTGAAAAAGCTCTTAATAAAAGTTTCGGCGAGGTTGAAATAGAAATATTAAACGCAAAAGATTTGGGGCTTGAGAGGGACTTTATCCATTACAGCGAACATCTTGCGTGTTTTGACTGTAAGATAAGTTTTGAAGAGCTTGAACCCGTGAGTTTTTCATTCAACTCCCCAAAAGGCGCTTGTCCGAAATGTGACGGGCTTGGCGTAACTTATACACTTGATATCGAAAAGGTTATAAAAGACAAACCCCTGAATAAAGGCGCAATACCGCTTATCTGGGGATTTAATAAAAAATATTACCAGGAGTTTTTCAAGGCTCTTTGCCGCGAGCTTGATATAGATATGAACAAGAGCTTTTTCGAGCTTGACGACCTGCAAAAAAGAATCATCCTAAACGGCACGGCATATGACATTGAATTCGAATACGCAAAACACAAAATCTCAAAAAGATGGCCGGGACTCAGACAAATCGCACTGGATTTGTATAAAGACGAAGATATGAGCGAAATAATGAGCGAGAGCGTGTGTCCTTCGTGTAAAGGCTTCAGACTGCGCCCCGAAAGCCTTGCCGTAAAAGTGGCGGGTAAAACAATCAGCGAAATAATATCGATGCCTATAAGCGATGCGTATGAGTTTTTCAAAAACGAAGAAAACTTCTCACACCTAAACGAACAGGAAAAAAGAATTGCCGAGCCTATTTTGAAAGAAATACGTGAAAGACTCTTTTTCCTTGTGGACGTGGGGCTCGGATACCTCACCCTTCACAGGGACGCAAGAACTATAAGCGGTGGTGAGAGCCAGAGAATCAGAATCGCAAGCCAGATAGGAAGCGGGCTTACGGGCGTTATGTACGTACTTGACGAGCCGAGTATCGGACTGCATGAAAGGGATACGCTAAAACTTATCAACACACTCAAAAACCTGAGAGACAAAGGAAACACAGTAATAGTCGTGGAACACGACAGGGAAACGATCCTTAATGCAGATCATATTGTGGATATCGGTCCTGGTGCCGGGAAATTCGGAGGAGAGGTGATATTTAGCGGAGACGTTGACGCACTTCTAAAAAGCGACACCGAAACCGCAAAATACATAAAACGCGAAAAAGACATAAACTATGCAAAAGTCAGACCTCAAAACGAATGGATAGAAATCAAAAACGTAAATATCCACAACATAAAAGATTTAAACGTAAAAATCCCGCTAAGAAACCTCGTATGTGTAACGGGAGTCAGCGGAAGCGGTAAAAGCTCACTGATTCTTCAAACCCTGCTGCCTACCGCAAGGGAAATCCTTAACCACGCACACAAAATACAAAAAGTAAAAGGCGTGGAAATTACGGGGCTAAAACAGCTCGATAAAGTAATTTATCTCGACCAGAGCCCTATCGGAAGAACACCACGCTCCAACCCGGCAACTTACACGGGAGTGTTCGACGATATAAGAAACCTATTCGCCCAGACTCCCGAAGCACAGCTTAGAGGCTATACGCCAGGGAGATTCAGCTTCAATGTAAAAGGCGGAAGATGTGAGGTGTGTAAGGGTGAAGGACAGATAAAAATCGAAATGCACTTCCTGCCGGATGTAATGGTAACATGCGAAGCGTGCGGAGGAAAAAGATACAACGAACAGACCTTGGAAATTAAATACAAAGGCAAATCAATCGCCGACGTGCTTGAAATGAGCGTGGATGAAGCGTATGAGTTTTTTGAAAAAATACCGAAAATAAAACAGAAACTAAAAACCCTAAAAGACGTGGGACTCGGATACATCACGCTCGGACAAAACGCCACGACCCTAAGCGGAGGGGAAGCACAGAGAATCAAACTTTCTAAAGAACTTAGCCGCCGCGACACCGGTAACACGCTTTATATTCTCGACGAACCTACAACGGGGCTTCATTTTGCTGATATAGACAGGCTCGTTCAGGTACTTCAGCATCTTGTGGATCTTGGAAACAGCGTAATCGTTATCGAACATAATTTAGATTTCATAAAAAATGCCGATTACATAATCGATATGGGTCCTGAAGGCGGTAGCGGCGGTGGAAAAGTCATTGCTACCGGAAATGTAAAAGAAATAGCTAAAAACTATGCGGATATTTCATATACCGCAAAATATTTAGCCCAAGAGCTGCAACATCAGGCGTAAGTGTCTATACTGGTTGCAGTTATCGTATTAGTTTGAGTTTCTGGATTTAGAATATCAAGAATTGATTGATATAGCTGATCCTGAGACATACTTGAAGTATCAAGTGATTTAATCTGATCAACTATGTTTTTTCTGTCATCCTGAGAAAGACTTTGCAATTGTGAAGAAATATCCTGTCTTTGATCAGGTGTAAGGCTTTGCATTATTCTGCCCATGCCTTTACCATGGCCTCCGCCTTGGGCTTGGCCCTGCATTCTCATCTGATGCATCTGTTGCATTTGCATACTGTTTGAAACTTGCATATACCTCCCTCCTTTTAACGCTTAAATTTTGCGTAAACAACGCTTTATAAAGATAAACAACAAAAGTAAATGAAAGGTTAATAGAAATATTTTTATTTAATTATCATTAAAAAATGAGCCGAAATGTCATTGACTAATCCGCTTTTTGAAATTTATAATTAATAATAAATTAATAAAAGGAGTATTTATGAAAAGATTTATACTCTCGGCAGCCCTCATATCAGTATTAAGCTCAATGGAAATAAACTCTTTAGTAAATACACCTGTGGAAATAAATACAACCCAAAACGTATATGTCACTCCGGAGGGAAGTATATTCGTAACGGATATGAACGAAAGTAAAATTTCACAACCGGTAATGTTACTTTATAAAACAGATCTTCCGAAACAAAACTACATTAAAAACGACGGATCTATCATATTTAAAAGTATAAATTACAAACCTGACACAGCGGTCGGAATAGTACTCGGCAATCCTGAGCATAACGTATCGGTATACGGAGATATAATAAATAACGGTATTATCGAATTTAATTCACCAGTATATTTTTTGGAACTTGGTATATACGGGTTCCTAAATAAAGGCAGTATCGTCAATAACGGAACGATAACCGTGAACACCTCAGAAACGCAAAGATCCGACGGTATCGTAGTTCTTCACAATGACGGCTTATTATCCAACACCGGAACCATAAATATCAATGCAGACATCACACCCCCTTCTGACGAAAACGAAGATAATATTTATAATGCGGGGGAATTTGAACTAAACGGTATAAGCGTGTTTTTCGACAGTAATGCAAGCGTGCAAAACAGCGGAACCATCGACACAAACGGCAAAGGTATAAGCATAAGAAAAACTAACTTTTCCAATGTGATAAACAGCGGAAGTATAAAACTTACGAAATATGACGAAAATTCAACCGGACCGTTAGTAGGAATATATACAGGCGGCAATGCGAAAAACGCCTCCGTTACAAACAGCGGAACTATTTTAATATCGGATGAAAACTTATATATGACGGCCGGTATAGGAGCTGTAGAAAACAACGGAACGATATCTAATACCGGGACAATAACGATAAACGACTTGAACGTTTCCAAAATACAAAACGGCATTTTGGTAAACACAAACAACGGTACGATATCAAATACCGGTACTATTTCCAATAACGCCGTCGGAGGAGAATATATAAAAAACATTTCGGTACAAACAAACACCGGCACCGTTATCAATAACGGCACTCTGATAAATCATGTGCAGCCTTCGGATTTGGATTTTCAAGATTTTGAAAACATTTATATAGGAGAAAATAACGGAACGGTTATAAATTACGGAAAAATTTATACGAACAACACGGGCATTTCGGTAGGCACAAACAACGGCATCTTTACCAACTATGGCACAATCGAGGGAACTTCCGATTCAGGGATATTTGTAGGTATGCTCGCAAATAACGCTTCAAACACAAACATCGTCAATAACGGACTAATAGACCTTACAACCTCTTACGAAAACCCGGTTTCGGGAATATCGATGATAGTAAACGGAGACAACAACGCTTCTTTAATCAATAACGGAAAGTTGACGTTTAATATCACGCCAAAAAACGGTATAGCGGCTATGGGTGTAGATACCAACACCAAAAACGGAAAAATAATAAACAATAAACTGATTGAAGTAAACGCGGATCTTTCTTATATAATATCAGATAGTACATCCTGTTTGATAATCGCTACCGAAAATGACGGATATATCGGAAATTACGGGGATATAAACATAAACATCACACACAAATACAACATTAATAAAAATGAGCATTATACTAATTTCTTCGGAATATTCACATGGGATATGAACGGTACGATTGAAAACAAAGGAAACATAAACATATCTTATTTCAATAATTATGAACTTTTATCGGACAATCTGTTACTCGCAGGTATTGCCACCGGCCGCACAAATCCGAATAATTACATAATAAACGACGGTAACATAGCATTCAGTTACACAAGTAACTACGATGCAGGAATATTTTTTAAAGACGTAACGATGGAAGGCATCGCAATAAGATATGTCGATAATTACTTTGACAACAACGGTACAATTATCAATAAAGGTTCGATTTCCGCTTCAACGACCGGAATAATAAAAACATTAAACGGTATTTCCCTTGCCAACAATTTCGGAGATGTAAACAACAGCGGTTTTATAAACCTAAACATGTCCCCGAATAAAACCATATCACCTGTGAAAACTACGTATAAAGGAAATATTAACGGCATTTTAATCAACGGAGACAATGACGGAAATTTAAGCAATAACGGAAAAATCAACATTTCTTACAAACAAACATATAATTTTGAAGAAAACGTAACGGGTATCAATGTCGGTGCGGACAATAACGGAAATATAGTCAATAAAGGTGACATTTCAATAAACACATACGATTACAACCCCGATAAATACTCTTCTGACATAATAAACATAACGGGATTAAATTTAAAAAACAACAACTATTTATTAAATAAAGGCACAATCGCGATAAACTCAAACTACATCAACCGTATAACCGCTATAGATGTAAACGGCAGCAGTTACATGTTGCAAAACGACAGAAACATTCTTATCAGTGAAAACGAAACAACAGATAAATCGATGAACGCTTCAAGCACCGGAATTTACGTAAATACGAACAAAGGACTTATATTAAATAACGGTAAAATTTATTTTAATTCGGATTTGAACACCTCACAGGTAGATTCATACGGAATCTATTTAAACACCAACTCTATGAAAATACAAAACAAAGGCGTTATTTCCGGATTTAAAAACGCAATTTTCATTACGGACAACAACGGCACCGTAGAAAACGACGGAATCTTAAGTGCAATCGACAAAGGTATAAACATACAAAACACTTCATATTCCGTAATCAATAAAGGAACCATCATTTCTGAAAACACCGGTATATACACCGCCGGCGGAAATATAGACAATTCCGGAAACATTTATGCAAAAACCGGTATTTACGTTTCCGATTCTGATACGAATTCAATGGTTAACATCAACAACACGGGGACAATCAACGCATCAACGGCAGTGGAATATTACAATACGAATACTGCTCAGTTATACAATACTGGAACCATAACAGGTTCCGTTAAAGACGAATCCGGAAATTTAACATTTTTAAACAATGGAACCGTATACATTAAAAACGACACAAACGATAAAGTAAACTCTTTTGAGCAGGTAACAGGTTCGCTTAATTTCAGTATAGACACGCAAAAACAGTTTAACGGATTTTTGAAAGCGAACAATCTGGCGATATACAACAATAAAATCAAAATCGGGTTTTCCAACCAGAAAAACATTGTTCAATGGTATAACAGTTTAACAACTAACACCGACAATGAAAAAATTTTAGGCACCGTAATTTATTATCAAAACGTAACAGGACTTTCCGAACAAAACCTTACAAGCAATTCATACTTCAATTTTACACTTAAACATGACACTGTGACAGACAGCTTTTATTTAACCGTTTACAAACCGGCAAATGAGGTAAGCAGAACCATTCCGGCCGTTTCATCAGTAAGTTCCTCTTTATTGCATATATTAGACAATATTTTCAGTTCAAACAAAATAAGCAATGAAGAAGCTACGCTTTTCAATACTTTAGCAGTACAAAACAATGAAGGCAAAACACTCACAATTCAGTCATTAACACCCCAAAGTACAGCCGAAGGCGCAAACGTAAATTCAATCTTAATGTCTTCACTAGGAAATGTAATAAGTTCCAGACAAAACGGACTCAATTCCGGTGATATTATGCTCGATAAAAACATATGGTTTAAACCGTTTTACAAACATATTTCACAATCGGACAAAAACGGGGTAAACGGATATTCGGCAAATATCAGGGGAATCGGAATAGGAATGGACAAAAAATACGATGCGGACGACGCTTACTGCGGAATGGCCTTTTTCTATGCTGACGGAACAACAAATATAAACAATACAAACGACAGCAGTGACATTAAAAGCTATTCGTTAACGTTTTACGGTGGAAGACGGGTTATAGATTATAAAAGCTCTTTAAGTTATTATTTGACATTCGCACTTCAAAAAAACACTACTTCAAGAAATATTTACGCAACAAACATTACGGCAAACGGCAGCTATACTTCCAGGGCGCTTAACGCAAACGTCGCTTTAAGCAACGCTTTGAAATTCAGTGACAATATGGACATTATACCTTCAATTGCACTTACTTACAGATATTATTATCAACCGTCTTATACCGAAACCGGTGCCGGTGCGCTTGATTTAAAAGTAAACTCTTATAATGAAAATGATATGGTATTAAGTGCTGGAGCAAATTCAAAAGTTACCTTAAATACAAAAAATTCGATTTTTGTGGGTATATTCGCAAGTTACAATTTCATAAACAAAACCCCTGCAATTACTTCGGCTCTTGCTGGTGCGGACGATATTAATTTCCAAACAGACGGACTTGAAAGAAAAAGGGTAATGTATAAATTAAATGCAGGTTTCAAAAGTATGTTAAATGAACAGTCTTCTTTATCATTAGGTTATTACTTTAAAACAAATTTCGACGGGTTAAAAGAAAACGCAGCGGCATTTAAATATAATTATAAATTCTAAAAGTGGGGATTAAACTCCCTATGTTTACTAATATAATTTATTTTTCGTTAAAACTGCCGTAGTTTAAATATTTTTCGAATCTTTTTTGAAGCAGATCGTCTTTTGAAAGTTCTTTTAGTTCTTTTACCTGTTTTAGAAAATAGTCTTTAATATTTTTCGCCGTAGTTTCATAATCTCTGTGTGCACCTTCTAAAGGTTCGTCAATAATATCATCGATAAGACCTAATTCTTTAAGCTCTTCGGCTGAAATTTTAAGCGCTTTTGTCGCCGTTTCGGCTTTTGTGTTGTCACCCCATAAAATAGCCGCGCAGCCTTCCGGAGAAATAACACTGAAAACCGAATATTTAAGCATTGCGAATTTATCGGCGACACCTATGGCAAGTGCTCCACCGCTTCCGCCTTCACCTATTACGATTGAAACCGTAGGTGTTTTAATTCTCGATAATTCAAACAGATTTCTAGCAATAGCCTCGCTCTGTCCTCTCTCTTCCGCTCCTATACCCGGAAACGCGCCCGGAGTATCCACAAGGAAAAGAATAGGCAAATCAAATTTTTCGGCTAGCTTTGCCACTCTAAGCGCTTTTCTGTAGCCTTCGGGATGCGGCATACCGAAATTTCTCGCAAGTTTTTCTTTAGTGTTTCTGCCTTTTTCCTCACCGATTACCACACATTTAGTATCGCCTATCATACCGATGTAACATACTATAGAAGCGTCGTCGCGAAATTCTCTGTCTCCGTGGATTTCTACTTTTTCATCCATAATTAAATTAATGATATCAATTGCGTGAGGCCTGTCTGGATGACGCGCCAAAAGAAGTTTTTGATAAGGAGTTAAATTTTTAAATGTTTTTTCAATCTCTTTTTCAAGTTCTTTTTGTAAGGTAGAAGCGGCATGAGAGTCGCCTTTTATCTTAGCGACGTCTATCTGCTCTTTTAATTCTTCTATTCTTTTTTCAAAATCAAGTACTGCCAAAGTTAGCCTTTTATTTTACTTTTTTAAATATAACCACTCCGTTTGTTCCGCCAAATCCAAATGAATTGCTCATAGCTATATTAATTTCCGCTTCTCTTGCTTTATTTGGAATATAATCCAAATCACAATCAGGATCCGGCTCTTCATAGTTAATAGTAGGAGGCATAATGTTTTTATCCATTGCCATTAACGTAATAACCGCTTCGATGGTTCCCGCAGCACCTAAACAGTGTCCTGTAGCACCTTTGGTAGAGCTTACAGGAGGAGTGTTTTCTTTGCTTCCGAAAAGAGTTTTAAGCGCCATCGTTTCATACATATCGTTATATTTTGTTGATGTTCCGTGGGCGTTTACATAGTCTATTTTTGGCTCTCCGGCCATCTCATAAGCCATTTTCATAGCTCTATACGCACCTTCTCCGCCCGGAGCCGGAGTAGTAATATGGTTAGCGTCTCCGCTTTCGCCTATTCCGATAATTTCTCCGTAAATTTTTACTCCTCTGGCTACCGCGTCTTCATATTTTTCTAAAATCAGGCACGCTCCGCCTTCACCCATTACGAACCCGTCTCTTTTAGCGTCAAACGGTCTTGAAGCGTGAGCAGGGTCGTCATTTCTTGTTGAAAGAGCTTTCATTGCCGCAAACCCTCCTACACCGATTTCACAAATCGCAGCTTCTCCGGCAACTACCATCATTTTATCCGCCATGCCCATTTTAATGGTTTTGAACGCTTCGGTAATAGCGTGGGTTCCCGCCGCACATGCAGTTACGCTTGAAAGGTTAGGGCCTTTAAGTCCGTAAGTAATAGACACAAATCCTCCAAGCATATTAACAAGAGCGCTCGGGATAAAAAACGGAGATATTCTTCTGGGTCCTCTTGTTTCACAGATTACTGAGTTTTTTTGGATATTCGGAAGTCCGCCTATTCCGCTAGCAGCAGAAATACCGAATCTGTTTCCGTCATAGTCGTTTTCTTTAAGACCGCTGTCAGCCATTGCTTCTTTAGCAGCCGCAATTCCTAAATGAATAAATCTGTCCGCTTTTTTTACTTCTTTAGGATCCATAACCGTCTTAGGATCAAACCCCTTAACTTCTCCGGCTATTTGAGATCCGAATCCTTCAGGATCGAAATGAGAAATTCGATCAATTCCCGTTTTTCCAGCAATTATATTTTCAAAAGCTTCGTCTTTATTAAGACCTACAGCGTTTATCATACCTATTCCGGTTACAACAACTCTCATATATTTCCTTTATTTGAGGTTAATATTAATAGATATTTATAAAATATCCGTTAATATTATCCCCGGAAGGGAAAAATTATTAAGACTTAGCTTTTTCGATAAAATCGATAACGTCTTGAACAGTCTGGATTTTTTCCGCTTCGCTGTCAGGAATTTCGATTTCGAATTTTTCTTCAAGCGCCATAATCATTTCAACTACGTCAAGACTGTCAGCTCCAAGATCTTCTACGAATTTAGCTTCCGGTTTTACTTCTTCAGGTGCAACGTTTAGCTGCTCAACTATAACTTCTTTTACTTCATCAAATAGTGCCATTCTGTCTCCTTTAATTTTTTATTTCAGCATTTTATCAAAATTTTGGTTGCACTTGCAAATTAATATAATTTTTCATTCCGCTGTGCATGCAAAGATTTTTAACATCTTTTTAAAATCTTTACATATACATTCCGCCGTTAACTTTAAGCGTTTCTCCCGTAATGTAACTTGCCTCGTCGCTTAATAAAAACGCAACCACGTTCGCCACTTCCCTAGGAGAGGCAAATCTTTTAAGAGGAATTCTTCCAAGCATCTCTTCTTTCACTTTTTCAGGAAGGTCTTTTGTCATATCCGTATCTATAAATCCCGGAGTAACACTGTTAAATCTGATATTTCTGGCGGCGCCTTCAAGTGCGAATGTTTTAGTCATAGCTATTACCCCGCCTTTGCTTGCAACATAGTTTGCCTGGCCGATGTTTCCGGCTTCCGCAACTACGCTTGCCACGTTTACAACTGCGCCGAATCTTTTTTTACTCATAACTTTTACGGCTTCCCTGCAGCCTACAAATGTAGAAGTCAGGTTTGCGTCAATTACTTTTTTGAAATCTTCCACACTCATTCTCATTGCAAGTTTATCGTTTGTGATACCCGCATTGTTTACAAGATAGCTAAGTTCTCCGTCACTGTCTACAATTGTTTTTACCGCTTCTACAAACGCTTTTTCGTCGCTTACGTCAAATCCTATTACCGCAGCTTCTCCTCCGTTTGCTTCTATTTCCTCTTTTACTTTGTCGGCGGCTTCTGCTCCGCTTCTGTAGTTTATCCATACCTTAAGCCCGTATCCTGCAAGCACTTTTGCGATTTCGGCGCCTATTCCCCTGCTTGCACCCGTTATTAAAACGTTTTTACCTTTAAAATTCATATACTCTCCTTTATTAACATTTCATTTACAGTTATTATGTTAAAATTTTATCTAAAAAAGGCAAATAATGTTATATTACCTGTATGAACATTATCATATTAATTTATTCCATTATATTACAGTTAGAGCAATTCTCGCATTTTTCCTGGCATTTCTTATGACAATTTTTTTAATGCCTAAATTTATAAAATGGGCAAAAGCCAAAGCGACTCAGCCTATTTTCGACCTGGCACCCGATAATCACAAAGCAAAAAGCTCAACTCCGACAATGGGCGGACTGATATATATGTCAAGCGCCGTAATTTCAATTTTAATTACCACGGAGCTTAACAGATACGTAATTTTAACCGTTTTGCTTTTGGTCTATTTTACGTTTTTGGGATTTATAGACGATTACGGCAAAATAAAAGGCTCGTCAAACCAGGCGGGACTGAGCGCCAAAACCAAATTCGCCCTACAGTGGCTAGGAGCATTAGTAATTTCATATATTTTAATCAAAATAGGTTTTGATACCAAACTTTACGTTCCTTTTTACAAACATCCGCTTTTTGACATGGGATATTTTGCAATCCTTTTCTGGGCGTTTGTAATAGTGGCCATGAGCAACGCCGTAAATCTGACGGACGGCCTTGACGGTCTGGCTACCGTTCCTTCCATTTTTTCCCTGTTTACACTCGGAATTCTTTTATATATAGTCGGAAACTATAAATTCAGCACATATCTTTTTTATCCGTTCGAACTTGGAGTCGGAGAGCTTACTATTATCGTATTTGCCCTTATCGGATCTCTTTTAGGATTTCTTTGGTACAACGCAAATCCGGCGGAAGTGTTCATGGGAGACAGCGGAAGTCTGCCGTTAGGAGCCGTAATAGGGTTTCTGGCAATTTTGGCAAAAAGCGAAATACTGCTTATATTTATAGCTTTTGTATTTATTATGGAAACACTTTCGGTAATATTACAGGTTGGAAGTTACAAAACAAGAGGAAAAAGAGTCTTTAAAATGGCCCCTATTCACCACCATTTTGAAAAAGTGGGATGGAAAGAAAACAAAATTACGATAAGATTCTGGATAATAGCGTTAATTACGAACTTAATAGCAATACTTTCGATCAAAATCAGATAAAGGTTATAAATGTATGACGAAAACCAAAAATTAAAAGCGGAACTTAAAATATTCAAAATAAGAGCGCTAAAAGAAAAAGCGGTACTTTTCGGAGTTCTTATATTAATACTGGCGGAACTTATAGCCCTGGGTGTATTTTTGAAAAAAACCCTCTCGCCTTCCACTCCTATAGGTAAACCCTATGTGGCGGTAATTAACATCAATAAAACAATTACCGTTGATTACATAAACAAACTGATGGATAAAATGAACAGACTGAAAAAAGACAAAAACTGCAAAGAATACCTGCTTGTGTTTAACACTCCGGGAGGAAGCCCGAGCGCAAGCGACGAATTTAACGCATATCTTAAATTCCTGAACAAAACAAAAAAAGTAAACGTATACGTAGAAAGCATGGCCGCAAGCGGCGGTTATTACATAATAAGCGCCATCAGACCAATCGTGGCGAATAAAAATGCGGTAGTGGGAAGTATCGGGGTTATAATGCCTCATTACGTAATAGGAAAACTCGCTAAAAAAATAGGCGTTGAAGAAGACGACATTACAGTCGGAAAATACAAAAAACCTATTTCGCTTTTTAAAAAAGCTACGCCTGAAGAAAGAAAATACCTTATGGACAACCTGCTCCTTCCGACATATGAAAACTTCCTAAAAACGGTCGCCGAAGACAGAAACATACCTGTTGACAAACTTAAAAAATACGCCGACGGAAAAATATTCATAGCTACAAAAGTAAAAGGTATACTGGTTGACAAAATTTCAACTCTTACACAACTTAAAAACGAAATAAAAAAAAGATTGGGCAAAGAGATTGTATTTGTAAATATTTCCCTGGATAAAAAGAAATTTCCGTATCTCAACATTAAACTCGATTCCGATTTAGGCCAGTTGCTAAAAGGATACCTTCAGCAATGAAATCTCTTTTCGGATACGGAATAACCGCAAAAGCCATTGCCAAAAGCGGCGGATGGCATATATTCGACGATTCGTTTAAAGAAATCACTTATGACAAATACGGAAACAAACTTTTACCTTCTTCCGAATTTAATCCGGAAAAATCAACACTTGAAATAACATCTCCCGGCATTCCCCCTTCACATCCTTTAATCACAAAAGCTAAAAATTTAATAAGCGAATTTGATTATTTTTATGAAGATTCGCCCTTTCAGATATGGATAACCGGCACAAACGGCAAAACCACAACTACACAGATGACCTACCATCTTTTAAAAGAAAAAGGCGCTGACATTGGAGGAAACATAGGCATACCCCTGGCTGAAATGAAAAAAAACGCCAATTTTTGGGTTGTGGAAGCCAGCAGTTTTCAGCTTCATTATACAAAATACGCAAAACCGAATATTTTTATCATACTGCCACTTAATGAAGACCATACCTCATGGCACGGCAGTTTTGAAGAATATATAAACGCCAAGCTTTCACCTCTTGAAAGAATGACCGAAAGAGACATCGTCATAATGCCTAAAAATCTGGACAGGGAAACAGCCGCATTTAAAATAACATATGAAAACGAAAAAGACCTCGTTAGCTATTTCGGACTGGAAAACCTTGAGTTCGAAGTTCCGTTTTTACTGGACGAAATCCTGGCAAAAGCAGTATATAAAATACTGTTTTTAAAAGAAAAAAAACTTGAAAATTTCAAAATAGATCCCCATAAACTTGAAAAAATTACAGATAAAAAAGGCAGAACCTGGATAGACGACTCAAAAGCCACAAACGTTGACGCGGCTCTTAATGCACTTATAAGATACAAAAACAAAAAAATTTATCTGATACTAGGAGGGGACGACAAAGGTCAGGATTTTACGCCTCTTTTTAAATATATGCAAAACCTAAATATTGAACTGTTCATTATTGGCAAAAATACGGAAATTTTCACAAATCTTGCAAAAAAATATAAAATAAACTGTTTTAAATCCGATACTTTAGAAAATGCCGTCAGACAGATAGACAGACTGCACAATAAAAAATCGGTCGCTCTTTTGAGTCCTGCTTGTGCAAGTTTTGATCAGTTCAGCGGCTATAAAGAAAGAGGGGAGAAATTCAAATTTTATATAAAAAACCTGCAAAAGCGTTCACATTAATAGAACTGATATTCGTAATTGTTATCTTAGGACTGCTGGCAGCCGTTGCGGTACCTAAATTTGTCCACCTAAAACAAAGAAGCTTCGTAATCACAATCATCAACACTACGGTCAGCGGGGCCAAAGAAGCCGTAGAAACTGCGGCAAACCTTGCATATATGGAAAATAACGACAGTTTCAAATTAAAAGACCTTATCCACCTGCAGGGAAAAGGCTGGAAATACAACGCCGCTTACCGGGACGGGGATTATTATTATCCCAACAGCGCCGTTACAGCCTCATACGCATATATAGTACTTGACAAAACAAATAAAGAAATCACATTTAGAATAAACTGCAACGTATTTGAAAACGAGACAGAACAGAAAATCTGCAAACAATATATACAATCTGATCTGTCTTTTACGGATGTTTACAACGAACAGCATTTATATTATTAATTTTAAGCGAACTTTAAGAGTAGTTAAGTATAATTTCAGTCCTTGCCCAGGTAGCTCAGTCGGTAGAGCAAGGGACTGAAAATCCCTGTGTCGGCGGTTCGATTCCGTCCCTGGGCACCATTTATTAATTAAACTTTAAGTGTCTGTCACTATTTACTTCAACAATTTAATTATTTTCCTGCAAATACGCTGTAAATATCTGTTTTACAGACAGTTTAAATTATTTGTTAAACATCTGTGCCGTTACAGATATAATTTTATATCATTATGCGCTCTGCCGCTTTTTTCTTTTATATTATTCTTTGCAAAAATATTCCAACGGCAAATCAAAACCAATATGATAAAATTCCACAAAAAGGCTTTAATTGAAAAAAATAGTCGTATTTTTCGGAAAAGGCGGAAGCAATTTTTTAAATATATTAAAACAGCAGAGTAATTACAAAGTAGTTTTAGGCGTAACCAACCGCGAAGACAGCGAAGTGCTAAAAAACAAAAATCTTCCTCCAATTCTCATAAGTAAAGACCATAATGAAATCTTATCAGAATTAAAACAGTTAAATCCCGATTTGATTGTTTTAGCCGGATATATGAGAATAGTGCCTGAATATATTATCAATGAATTCAAAGGCAAAATCATAAATCTGCATCCGAGTATTCTGCCTGATTTTAAAGGCCTTAACGCAGACAGGCTTTCATTTGAAGCCAAAAAATCAACCGGTATAACGATACATTACGCAGATATCGAACTTGACAGCGGAAGCATTATACTGCAGTATCATATTAATGCAGACAAATATAAAACTTTTGAAGAATATCATAAAGAGTTGAAAAAAGCCGAGCATAAATTTCTGCCGGCCGTTGTAGAGATGCTTTGCGGGTAATTATTTAAGTTTTATAAGCGTTCCCATTCCGTAATAATCCATAACAGCTTCACCGTTTTCGTTAGTGGCAGGCGTTACCGTTACCGTAATGTTTTTAACTCCGTCAGCTCCCATTTCCTGAGCCTGTTCCTGAAGCATAATAATAACCTGCTTAACGGCATCAGTCGGAAGAACGTCTTTATAAAGTCTGTTTTGTTCTACCCTTACGCTGCCGTATGCTATCGTAAAACTTTCATGAGGTTCTTGAATTTCTCCGAAACTTAAAATCTGATCGTTAATTTCTCTTGCCATTATATTCCTTTTTTTGGTTAATTATATTAAACTCATACATCAATGTAAAGTAAAAAAGTGTCATATAAGTGTTTTTAGGTTTTTAAAGAACGCTTCTAAAGATTCTCTTATATCTTTACGGTTAAATGCCAGGGGCGAAGGATGGAAACAGAGTCCCACTTTGTATCCGTTTATATCATAAACACCGCATTTTTGTAAATTTTTAACCTCTTTTGCCCAGGGTATATATGAAAACGCTTTTATTGCTGAATTTCCCAAAAGAAGTATAAGAGCAGGATTTACTATTTCTATTTCATCTTCTAAAAGTTTTGCCCCGATTTTTAATTCGGAAGCTTTTGGCGTTCTGTTTTTATTTCCCTCAAATGTTCTGAAAGGAAAAGCGTTCGTAATTAAAAAATCTTCTGCCCTGCTTAAGCCGCTTAAATTTATTAAATAATTCAGGTTTTCCCCTGCTTTCCCGACAAAAGGCTGCTTCAGCCTTACTTCGTTAGCTCCGGGAGCCTCACCGATAATCATTATTGGACTGCTTCTTTTTTCAGGCAAATACGGATCATACACATCCGTAAAATCAATATTTTCATTAATGTATTTTTTTATAAAATCATTTCTTGTTTTATAAAAATCAAATAAACTTTCTTTCCAGTTCATTAGTTCTCCGTTTTTATCTGCAATTATACCATCTCTTACAATAAGTGTCTGGCACTGTAAATAAAACTGTTTTTCTTTAACACTGACAGTTTGTATCGTGTTTTACAACCGAATTTTATATTTTTATTTTAATTTTAACAGTTTTTAATATCATAATATGAAAAAAGCGGATAATAAAAACATCCCTACACTGTCTGCTTACTACAAACGCATTAACTAAAAAAGCAAATTAAGCTTTTATATTTATGTTGGTTCCTCTGCCCGTCGCCGCTGCGGACATCTGCTCTACTTTCATAGTGTTTTCGAATGTTTTTTCCAAAATATCGCCTACAACGTTTTTTACCACATCCTGTGCTTTTTTCTGAACGTCTACCTGTATAGCCGTCCTCATGTCGGTATTATTTGATACCTGCATAATAATCCTTTATTTTTTGTAAAGTGTTTTCCAAACTGTTATTGTATATTACAATATCGGCTAGACGGGAATATATTTTATCTCTTTTGTCAAAAAGCTCTTTTGCTTTATCCAAATCCTGAAACAGAGGGCGTTTAGTTCTTTCCTCTTCGGTCATTCTTTTCAATATGTTTTCAAAATCAACTTTCAGATACACCACTTTGCCGGCTTCTTTTATTTCCGGTATAAATACAGGAAAACCCCCGCCTACCGAAATTATTGTGTTTTTGACGCTGTTTTTGATCCATTCAAAACATTTTTTTTCCATATTTCTAAAAGCTTCCTCTCCGTCGCTTTGAAAAATATCGCTGATTTTTCTGTTTTCAAAACTTTCAATCAGCACGTCTGTATCAAGAAAATATGTGTTAAGCTCTTTTGCAAGCAGTCTTCCGACTGTGGATTTGCCGCTGCCCATAAAACCGGTTAAAATAAGGTTATTGGAGTTCAATTTTGATACCTTCTTGTGTCTTGGTCAGTTTATACATATATTTTGCGTCAAAGTATATAACAACCCTGTAATATCCGTTATGATTTCCTACGACAACTTTTTTGACAAACGAATTTTTAAGATATTTTTTAATAGTGAGAAAATCGGCGTCTCTTTTAAAATCAAGCACTATTCTAAAAGGCTTAACCAGAAAAAAGTTTCTTAAAAGTTTGTCTTTTGTCTGAATAAATATTTTTTTGTTTTTTATATACATTTTGAAAAGATCTAAAAAATTAAGCTCTTCCATCGGAAATTTTTTAGGAGTGTGTGATATGTAGATAGGCTTGTGAAAGTCAATGTGTTTATTTATTTCTACGGTTTTTTCTTTAATATCTCCGCTTACGCTCTGATATACGAAAATTACTTTTTTTAAAACCCTTGCGTCACTCGGAAGATACACCTTGGCTTCTTTAAAATATGACGGGTTTACAATAATCGTGTTTTGAGGCTTGACAACCGGAACAAACGGGTTGATTCTAGCAAACAAGAACGTAAAAATAAATAAAAACAGTAATTTTTTCACTCGCCGCCTTCTAATTCTTTTAATTCAAAATACTCTTTTTGCAGTTTTTCATTTTTCTTTTTTAATTCACCCACATGGGTCTGAAGAGTTTTATATTCGTTTTGCAAATCCAAAAGCCTCATATAAGACCTGCTTCCAAACAGCAGATCATAAACATAAAAAGCAAATAAAAATGCGATTATTACAACAAGAGCTATTTTGTAATCAAATTTTTTCTGTTGTAAATCGTCAAAATCAATCATTGATTAACTCCGGTGAAAACAAAAAAAGTTTTCACCTTTTAAAATAGTTCTTTTCCGATATATTCTGCACCGGCAATGCTTCTTGTGATTTCAAGAAGTCTGTTATATTTAGCGTTTCTTTCACCTCTTGCAGGAGCGCCCGTTTTGATTTGACCGCTGTTCATAGCAACGGCAAAATCCGCTATAAATGCATCTTCACTCTCACCGCTTCTGTGTGAAACCACACAAGTATATCCGTTTCTGTATGACAGTCTCATAGTCTGCATTGTTTCCGTTACGGTACCGATCTGATTTAATTTAATCAAAATAGAGTTAGCCACGCCTAAATCTATACCTTTTTTAAGGATTTTTTTGTTTGTTACGAATAAATCGTCTCCCACAAGCTGAATTTTGTTTCCTAATTTTGCCGTAAGGATTTTCCATCCGTCCCAGTCGTCTTCCGCCAAACCGTCTTCTAAAGAAACAATAGGATATTTATTGCATAAATATTCATAATAATCCACAAGCTCTTCCGCGCTTAATGTTTTGTTTTCTCCAGCTAAAACATATTTTCCGTCTTTATAAAATTCGCTGCTTGCAGCGTCAAGAGCTATATTAATCTGCTCTCCAGGTTTATATCCGGCTTTTTCGATAGCTTTTAAAATATATTCAATAGGCTCTTCATTGTTTTTAAAGTTAGGAGCAAATCCGCCTTCATCACCTAACGCTGTGCTGTGCCCGTCTTTTTCAAGAAGTTTTTTAAGCGTATGATATACCTCGCTGCTGGCTCTGAGCGCTTCCGCGAAATCATCAAAACCTGTCGGCATAATCATATATTCCTGTAAATCAACATCATTGTCCGCATGCGCTCCGCCGTTAATAATATTTAGCATAGGAGTCGGCATAATAACCGCATTAGATCCGCCGAGATATCTGAATAACGGCATATTAAGAGATTTTGCAGCGGCTCTGGCTACGGCCATACTAACTCCGAGAATGGCATTAGCACCTAGTTTGCTTTTATTTTCCGTTCCGTCAAGTTCAAGCATAATACCGTCGATTTCCGCCTGATCGTAAGGAGAAACGCCTATTAATTCGTTAGCTATTATAGTGTTTACATTTTCACACGCTCTCAAAACGCCTTTTCCTAAATATCTGTCTCCTCCGTCTCTAAGCTCAAGCGCTTCCAAAGCCCCTGTACTTGCACCGCTAGGTACGATTGCGCTTGCCTGAGTTCCGTCGCTTAAAGTAACTGTGGCTCTTACAGTAGGATTTCCTCTGCTGTCTAATACCTCATCGGCAAATATATCTTCTATGAATATCATTTACTCTCCTTTTAAATTTAATTCGTCTTCGTCTTTTTCAATAGCTTCTATCATATGAGAAAGTTCAACGCCCAAAGCGTCTTTAATTTTCTGTTCTATTTCCTGAGCCAGTTCAGGATGCGTTTTTAAATATTCTTTTGCATTCTCTTTACCCTGTCCCAGTCTGGTAGCACCGTAACTGAACCATGCTCCGCTTTTGTCTATTATGTCAAGCTTAACACCGTAGTCTAAAAGCTCTCCTTCTCTGGAAATACCTTTACCGAACATAATATCGAATTCGGCTATTCTGAAAGGAGGAGCCACTTTATTTTTCACTACTTTAACTTTAACCCTGTTTCCGACTTCTTTATCTGCCTGTTTAAGAGTGGCTATTCTTCTTACATCAAGTCTTACTGAAGAATAAAATTTAAGAGCGTTACCTCCTGTTGTTGTTTCGGGAGAACCGTATCCCATCATACCTATCTTCATTCTGATCTGGTTGATAAATACAACGGTTGTATTCATTTTATGAATAGCCGCAGTAAGCTTTCTTAAAGCCTGGCTCATAAGTCTGGCCTGAACACCAACCTGAGCGTCACCCATATTTCCTTCTATTTCCGCTTTAGGCGTAAGGGCGGCTACGGAGTCGATTACGATAATATCCACAGCCCCGCTTCTTGCAAGCGTTTCCACTATCTCAAGAGCCTGCTCTCCGAAATCAGGCTGGGAAACAAGCAGGTTATCCACATCTACGCCTATATGTTTTGCATATATTACGTCAAGAGCGTGTTCCGCATCTATAAACGCCGCCACTCCGCCTTCTTTTTGAGCCTGAGCGATAATAGACAGCGCCAAAGTCGTCTTACCGCTGCTCTCAGGACCGTAAATTTCCGTAATTCTCCCTTTAGGAATACCTCCGATTCCAAGAGCCATATCAAGCCCGAAACTTCCTGTGGGAATGGCAGCTATAGGCTCTATGTCTTTTTCGCTTAATTTAACCAAAGAGCCTTTCCCAAACTGCTTATCAATCTGTTTCATTGCAAGTTCAAGAGCTTTTTGCTTATTTGCATCCATTTAAATCCTTTTAGATAATATTATGCAATTATATCAAATGTATTTATTCTAAATTAATTTTAAAGTTTATTTTTTAAATTATCCAAAGGAACAGGTTTGCTGAAATAATATCCCTGAAGATAGTCAACTCCCAAATCTTTCAAAATAAGCGCTATTTCCTCATTTTCCACAAACTCCGCAACTACGGATAAATTAAATATTTTTGCCATATTTACAAGCGCTTTTACCAGTTTGTAGTTGTTAAGATTCTCATTAATATTTTTAATGAGATATCCGTCTATTTTCAATATGGATACCGGCAGTTTTGAGAGAAGATAAGAAAGATTGCTGTGCCCGCTTCCGAAATCGTCAATCGCAAATTCCACATCTAGATTATGAAGGAATATCAAAAACCCCATAAGTTCTTCATTGTGAAGTTTTTCATCTTCCAAAAGCTCTATAATCAGTTTGTCTGCAACATTGTATTCGTCAATTTTAGTGATCAGATATTCCCTAAACTGTTCGTTTGCAAGTTCAAATGCCGAAAGATTTATTGAAAATTTGTAATCAAGGTCTTTAAAAGTTTTAAAACATTTATCAATCATAATTTTCTGAAGATCAATATACTGGCCTGTTTTTTTTGAAATCTCCAGAAAATGATAAGGCGGATAAATTTCTCCTTCATATTCTATTCTTATCAGACATTCGTATTTTTCCGTTTTATAATCTGACGCGTTTACTATAGGCTGTACGTAAGGGATTACACCGTCTTCTTTAATTACTTTTTTAAGTATATTTTTCCATTTTATATTGTTATGGTATTCTTTGACTATCGGAAGATGGTCGTTGTAAACCATAATATTTACATTTGAATTTTTATTGGTTTTTACAAATTTTAAAGCCATGTCGGCCTGAGGAAGGTTTTCTCCTATTCCGGCACTCATAGAAATTTCGACTTCTACACTTCCGTCTACTTTTATTTTCTGTTTTTCAACCTCTTCTATTATTTTTTTAACCCTTTCTTTCAACTCTTCAAGATCATCTCCTATTATTGCAAACTCGTCAGCCGGAAGTTTATACCCCAAATCCAGTTTCTTCAAAATTTCCGCTACTTTTTTTAAAACTTCGTCTCCCAGGTCCAAACCGTAAAAATCGTTTATTTCTTTAAAAGAGTCGATGTTTAATATAGCCACATATCTGTGATTGTCCACATCAACAAGAAGTTTTTCACGGTTAGGCAGACCGGTCAAAGGATCGGTAAAAAAGCTTTGAACAAGCTCCTGAGTTTTTTTATCTATCTCTTTTTGAAGATTTTTGTTCAGTTCTTGCAGTTTTTCGCTTTTGAAATGAATTCTTTTTTCATATTTATCCACAATTATTGACAGAAGATTGTTTTCATATTTTGTAATAAAATATACAAGTATCAGAAAAATAACAGAAATAACTATATACATTACGAAAATATTAAATATCTCTTTTTTAATAAGCTCTTTTCTTTTTTTGATAATTTCTTTAATTTTGGAAATATCAAGACTGTCTATTATAAGCCAGTTAAACGGTTTGTATTTAGCTATAAAAGCTATACAGGTTTTATTTTTATATTTATATATGAGATATTTTTCATTCTCTTTAGAAATATTTTTTATATATTCCCTCAAATATTCAAAATTTTTCTTACTGTCTACAAAACTGCCGTTTAAATTTTTATCAAGCGCATTAACAATAAATTTTCCGTATTCTCCGGGATTTTTGGTTGTTATTTTCACTATAGTCACATGACTGTTGCTGAATAGAGAATTAACTGTGTTTAACAGATTGGCTATGGCGGACTGAATGTTTTTGTCTATTGTGGATTTTAATACCGCATTGGTTATAAAATATTTTTTCCCGTTAAATATATTCGTAAAAATCCTGCTGCTGGCATATATAGCCCCTTCCGGAGTATTTAACGTCAAAAAACCGTTATTGACAATTTTGCCTGAAAGTATTTCATTAATGAATTTTTTGCGTTTCGTTTTATTGTAATCTTTAAAATTGGCAAATATCTTATTCCCGTTTAAATCGCTCAGCGCAACAATAAAAAACGGATGTTTTTTTGCAAATTCGGAAAGGACGTATTTAAAATTGGAAGGATTTTCCTTCTTTAAAACATTTGACAGAAATATGACACTTTCTTTCAGTTTATGTAGATATTTTTTATTTTCTATTTTACTTATCTGGTTTATATAGTTGATTAAATTATACACTTCGTTTTTAACAATAGTTTTTCTTGTATACAGATAATCGTTTTGAATAAACTCTATCTCTTTTTTTAATGAAGTTTCTATAATAAAATATACGAATGTAAAACTTAATATTGAAAACAGTATTATTATTGAAAATATCGATAGAAAGTTAAGCTTTACAATCCTTTCTTTTAAACTCCCCACCCCTATCATTCACAATCCTTTACACTATTTGAGGTAATATATTATACTATATATAAAGCTTTTAAACAGCATTTTGAGACAAAAAAGCCTATTATGATATAATTTTCAAAAAAAGGTGTAAGATTTATGAAAAATTTTATGATCGCACATTCGCCTGACGCAGACGATATATTTATGTACTACGCCATCAAGTTCGGCTGGATAACAGAATCCCTAACCGGAAAGCCGTCTAAAAAATATAAATTTCAAAATATTGCCGAAGATATTGAAACGCTGAACCAAAAAGCCTTAAAAAACATATATGACGTAAGCGCTATAAGTTTCGGTGTATATCCGTTTATAAAAGACGAATACGCACTCTTAAGAACGGCGATAAGCTTCGGATACGGCTACGGTCCGAAACTTGTAAAATTAAAAGGGGAAAAACTAAAACCCAACTTCAAAGTGGCATTAAGCGGCGAATACACGACAAACGCCCTAATATTCAAAATAGCCTATCCAAAAGCCAGAATTATTTACAAAAATTTTCTTGATATTGAAAAAGCCGTCCTTGACGGAGAAGTTGACGCCGGAGTGCTTATACACGAAAGCATTCTCACATTTAACGAACGACTTGAAGTGGAAAAAGAGCTTTGGGATTTATGGGTAGATATGGCCGGTGAAACGCCTCTTCCTTTAGGAGGCATGGCAATAAGAAGATCCGTTCCGCTGATAGATGCGATAAACATTGAAAATATCCTGACACGAGCCGTTGAAGTGGCCAACAGACATAAAAACCTACTTGCTAAAATGCTAATAGAAAGAAACCTCGTAAGGGTTGATGATAAAACGTTAGACAAATACCTTTCTTTGTATGCAAACGACAAATCCGTAGAACTTGACGAAGAACAGTTAAACGCAATCAATAAACTGTATGAAATAGGACATAAAGCCAAACTGCTGCCTAAAATAAAAGATATAAGAGAATATCTTATTCCTAAAGAATATAAAAATATCAGATTCGAAGAAGAGTAAAATGGAAAAAGAAAAATTCAAAAAATGGCTTGAAAGAAACGAACTTTCCCTTAAATGCAGACCCAGAACCCAAAGAGCCAGTTATATTGAATTTTTCGAAGGAGAGTTTAAAGGCGAAAAAGTTCCTGAATTTAAAAGAGGCGAAGTTTATTTTGCCAAACTGACAGATTCCGCAAAAACCCGCCCGTTTTTAATTTATCAAAACGATTACCTGAATTTCGCATGTTATGAAGACATATACCACACAGTAGTCGTCCTGCCTCTTTCAGGCCAGCTTTTAGGAGGGGATTACAGGGTGCTTATTAAAAAAAGGGATTTAATGACAAAAGACAGTGAAATAGTTGCCACCGCAATTGGTATAATATCAACAGGAAAAATAATTTTTTCAAAAGGCCTGGTTACGAAACTGACAGAAGAAGAAATGAAAAAAGTTGACCGGGCTGTCATGAAAGTATTAGGAGTTGACTTTGCAATCTGAAATTATAGCTTTGGCGGTTCAAACGTTAAAACTGGCTCTTTTGCTTGCGCTTCCGGCTCTTTTGGTAGGTATGATAGTAGGGCTTTTAATTTCCATTTTTCAGGCAACGACACAGATTAACGAAATGACTTTAAGCTTTGTGCCTAAAATTCTCGCTATAGCGGCCGTTCTGATTTTAACAATGCCGTGGATGCTTAATGAAATGACGGATTTTACAAAATACGTTTTCAGTTTAATTCCTACGTTTCTCAGATAAGCTTGTATCTGTCCACCATTGAAATATCTTTAAACAGTTTATTCAAATCCAGCATTCCGATGTATTTTCCCTCCTGATCCACATACGGCACATTGGATGCGGTCAGCAGCCCTATTGTTTTAATTATTTCATCCATTGAAGCGTCTTTATGCAGAATTATAGGATGTTTGCTCATCAAATCCCTAACCGTTGCGTTTTTGCTTTTAAAATATGATTTTCTCAAATCCCTTACGGAAAGAACTCCCACCAATACATTACTGTCGTTTACGACAGGCAGATATCTTATATGATGTTTTTTGAAAAGCGTTTTAACTTTTGATATTTTCATATTTTCGCTTACAGGCGGAACATCTAAAAGATATTTTTCAAATTTCAGATTTTTTAAAAACCTGAGCACTTTTTGATTTTCAATATCGATTCCTTTTTGGATAAGGCTTCTTTTAAAATAGCTTCCCGGTTCAAATTTAGCCACAATAAATGACGTTATACTGGCTGCTATCAGCGAAGGGATAAGCAGCTGATATGAATGCGTAAGTTCAATAATTATAATCGAACTTCTAAGAGGCGCCCTGGATATGCCGCTGAGCATAGCAACGCTTCCGACTAAAGCCAAAACTTTAGGATCCACATTAAAATGTATAAACAGATCTCCCAGAAAATATCCCCCAAACGCCCCTATAAAAATGGAAGGAGACATAAGCCCTCCGAAAAGACCGCTGCCTATTGCTATAATAACAGCAACAAGCTTAATAACGGTAATGCTGAACACCTGTGTAAAAGTAAAACTGTCCTGAAAAAGAGCCGTTACGTAATTGTAACCGACCCCCATTGTTTCAGGAACGGCAACGATTAAAAGACCTACGATAAATCCGTTTAATATAACGATTTTGTCCCATTTGTGTTTAAATCTTATACGCATTTCTCTGAAAAGATCGAAAAAATAAGCCATTATAAGAGCCAAAAACGCAAAAAAGACACCTTCAACCGGAACGATGTAAAAATAAACATCCCTAAATTCCAGATGAGGAACAAAAAAGGCGGTATAATCCCCCAGATACTCCCTGGCCATCAGTGTAGCAGTAGAACATGCCACAATCATTGGAATAATAATATATGTGTTTATTTTTCCGAGTATTATTTCAATTCCCAAAATTATACCCGCAAGCGGCGCGTTAAAAGTTGCTGCTATTGCCGAAGAAACAGCTGCTCCGAGGTAAATGGGCATATTTACTTTTGAAGTTTTTACAAACATCAAAAACACTTCTCCGAAAAGACCTCCCAGTTTGGCGATAGGCGCCTCTCTTCCGACGGGAACTCCGAAACCAATATTTAAAGAAGTCAAAAACAGTACCAAAAATCCTTTAAGTATTGAAAAATTCCCTCTCATAATTGATATTTTTTTGGCTATGTTGTCAAGCGTTACGTTTGTTGTATTGATTAACAGCTTATGTATCAGAAAATGGGAAAACCAAAAAACAAGCGGCATTGTAAAAAGATAAAGATAAGGAGAATGAAATATATCTATTTTGTTATAAACCGTTTCGAAAAAATTAATAAGCCATCTGAACAGAATAGCTGAAAAACCGCCTAAAATCCCTATCACTACGGGAATAAACAGAAAATGTAAAAACTCTTCTTTTTTCATATTTTTTCTCTGTTATACGAAGAAAAATTTTTTAAATTGCCTTTAAAAATATTTTTCTGTCCGAGATACGTGCTGTATCCGAAACTTGTAAGATAACTGGTAATTACGGCCGCGGTCATAGGTATAACCACATCGTCATGGCTCATTTCCGTAATCATAACTATCGCGGCAAGAGGCGTTTTTGCCGCGGCTGCAAGTGCGGAGCCCATTCCCGCCAGCGTAAACGTCACCAGCTCCCCCGGAAAAAAATGCCCGAATATGTTGCCTATGGCAGAACCCATAATAAGCACTGGAAGAACCAGTCCTCCCGGAATTCCGAACGCCAAAGTAAAACTGGTTATAAAAAACGTGCTGAGTATTATTACCAGATCATCCTGTATGGAAAAACTGAAATTCGCCATTTTCGAAAGTATGGCCATATTAGCGGGCGCCGAAAGCACATCCATGTCTTTTGTAAAATAGTATAAAAACAATATCACCGGCACCGCAAGCAGAGTCCCCACTATAGGCTTTTTATGCATAGGAAAAATCCTGGAAACCTTTTGGGAGAAATGAAATATTATCGTATACATATAAATAACGGCCGAAATGGTAAGGCCCATTAAAATAATATAAGGAATGGTATTCAAATCCCACACCGGCTTTCCGCTCAAATCTATAAAAGGGTGATTACCCCTGAAAAACGAAAAAGTCAGATAACTTACAATAGAAGCCACAATCATAGGAATAAAAGGCCTATAGTCAAAATCATACATATTTTCGAGTTCCATTGCAAAAATACTACTCCCTAAAGGCGCTTTCAAAAGAGCACCCGTAAACGCCCCTCCTCCGATTAAACCCAAAAGATTTTTATATTTTCTGCTGAATCCGTATATTTTGCCTATCCATTCTCCAAAAGCCACCCCTAAAAAGAACGAAGGCCCTTCCCTTCCGGCTATAAATCCGCCTGAAAGCGTAAATACGGAAACTATAAATTTATGGATTATTACACTGAAACGAATATATTTTCTGGTTTTTAAATGAAGTATCGAAAAGCCTATTCCGGGTCCTTCCACTTCCGGATATCTTTTTATCGTATATCCCACAACCCATGCAACCAGCACCGGATAAATAAAAAAGTATATGACGTCTCTTGATAAAAAGCCGTTTATGTTAACTACAATCAGATCCATTACGGAAGCCACTATACCAGTGGTGATTCCGACCGCAATGGCAAAAGGAAGCCACTTTCCCAAAAAAAACAAAATAGACAAAACATCAATTTTCATATTGGATGATGTTATAATTTCTTTGAAAGATTCCTTGAAGTATTTATAGAATTCTATATTTTCGTTATCGAACAACAAACGATAAAAAAATGATTTGATTTTTTTCATTTTTTCTCCTTGGAGTCTTTAATATTTTATTACAATAATATGAATTTATTATTAACATAACAAAAACTTATCTTTCTTTAAGGACAGGTATGATTATAGATTTTTCGAAACTTTCCAGTATTAAAATAGGTCCGAAAACGGAAGTAAAACTGTTAAACGAAGACAATTATGAAGGAGAGTTTATTATCGGCAGAGCCACAAACACCCTGATTTCACCGCAGGCCGAAAATCTTGCAATACTCGACGACAAATATAAATTTATAACAATAAAAAACGGTTATCTGCATGTGGGAGGCAAAACGAACAACAGGGTGTTTTACACTTTCTGCAAAAAAAACAATATAAAAGGATTTGAGTTTTTAAGCAAACTGCCCGGCAGTATCGGAGGCAGTATTAAAATGAACGCGGGCGTTAAAGAATATGAAATATCCGACAGACTTATAGCCCTCAAAACCCTCAGCGGTATAAAAGAAAAAAAAGACATAAATTTCAGATACAGAAATTCGGATATATATGAACCGGTATTTGAAGCTGTTTTCGAACTTGAAGAAGGGTTTGATTTTGAACTTGATCTTAAACTGAAAAAATTCAGGGAAAATCAGCCGAAAGACCCTAGTTTAGGCAGCGTATTTAAAAATCCGGAGGGAGATTACGCAGGAAGGCTTATAGAAGCCGTCGGAATGAAAGGCATGGCAAAAGGCGGAATAAAAGTCAGCGAAATACATGCGAATTTTTTCGTAAATACGGGAAACGGAACGTTTGAAGAGATGATATTTCTTATTGAAGAGGCGAAAAAAAGAGTTTTTGAAACGTTTGGAATAAAACTGGAAGAAGAAATAAAAATAATTTAGCGGTTCTCATATTTGGAATGTAAAAACGCTATTACCAGCAGTCCCAAACCGATGGTTCCGGTTAAAACTTCACCTATATGCATAAATATCTTCAAAAGCATAATAACCGCCAGAACCCCTATTGCATAATGGGCTCCGTGCTCAAGGTATTTGTATTCGTTTAAGACTCCTTTTTCAACCATCCAGATAGTAAGGCTTCTGACAAACATTGCGCCGATACCCAAACCTATCATAATCAAAAATATATTGCCCGTAATCGCAAACGCGCCTATTACGCCGTCGAAACTGAAACTTGCATCCAAAATTTCAAGATACAAAAATCCCATAAGTCCGTTTTTAGCGCCTTCAACGGCAAACGCTTCGTTTATACCGTTAAGCAGGGAATAAGTCAGCATACCCAAAAGATAAGCTATGCCTATTTCATATGACTTTGAGTCATAAATAACTATAATACCGATAACCGTCGCGACTATTAGCGAAATATTGTTAACTTTACCCAGTTTTTCGGCATATCTCTCTACGGGTTTGATCCATCTTACGCTTTTATGTTCAAATAAAAAGTCCGTAAACACCAGCCATAAAAAGGCCCCACCGAACGCATATATGAGGTTTTCGCTTTTCAAAAGCACTTCATGATACTGATGAGGATGGTTGATCGCTATGTTTAAAGTTTCCGTAATACCCATATTCGCTGCAACCGCAACTATCAAAATAGGGAATATAAATCTCATTCCAAATACGGCGATTACCATACCCCAGGTCAAAAATCTTCTTTCCCAGATTTTATCCATGTCTTTTAATATTTTGGCGTTAACAACGGCGTTGTCAAAAGATAATGAAATTTCTAAAACAGCCAAAATCGCGGTCAGATATACCGCACTGAAACCGCCTATAAAAAAAGAAAGGGCAAGGCCTACGGCCGCTATAATAAAAGAGACATAAAAATATTTCATCTACTCTCCGTTATATTTTAAACAAGTTTTCAAGCTTGCTAGTGTCTTTTGTTTTTTCTTCAGCGTCTTTTAGCTCTATTTTATATTTCGTAAGCATTCCGGCAAGTGTAATGTTTATACCGTTTTTTCCAATCGCTTTGGCTTTCTGGTCTGGATCGACTTCAACAACCGCTAAAGCCTTATCCTCATCCACCTGCACATTTTTGACTATTGCAGGAGAAAGCGCACGGGCTATAAAAATTTCAGGTTTTGGAGAATATTCTATTACGTCGATATTTTCTCCGTTAAGTTCGTTTGAAACGGAATTGATTCTAACTCCGTTTTTACCGATAATAGTTCCTATCGGTTCTACTTTAGGATTAAGAGAGCTTACGGCCACTTTGCTTCTCACACCCGGAATTCTCGCACTCGTATGAATCTTGATAATACCGTCCCTGACTTCCGGCACGGCTGATTCTATAAGCTTTTCCAAAAATTTAGGATTCGTGCGGCTTAGCTCTATTGTTATACCTCTGTTTGTATCAAAATGAACGAATTTAAGCAGAGCTTTTAAAACATCCCCTACTTCGAATTTTTCGCCTTTGATTCTGTTTCTCATTGGGAGAACGCCTTTTACGCCTTCAAGCTCTACCCATGTGTTTTCTTCGCTGTCTACTTTTACCACTTCTCCGCTTACAATAGTGTTCAGTTTCGAAATAAGCTTTCTGTAAATTTCGTTTTCGAGAAGTCTTGTTATTTCTCTTTCAAATTCTCTCTGAAGGGCCATTGCGCCGCTTCTTCCGAGTTTTCCCAGATCAAGTTCAACTTTCAGTTTGTCGCCGATCTGCGCGTTAGGGTCAAACTCCCTCGCTTCATCAAGATAAAAATATTTTTCAGGCTCTTCCAAAGCGACATCGTCATTTCTTACTTCAAAAATCTGATAAATTTTGAGCTCTCCGTTTTCAATATCAACCTCTACGTCAATATCTCCTAAAACCTTTTTAGCCGTTTTGATAACAGAACGTTTAAACGCTTCTTTCACTTCGTCAAAATCAAGCCCTTTTTCATTTGCTACCAGTGATAATAAATCCAATACTTTTTCCACGATTTTCCTTTTTTAAGTTTGTATTCGGCAGTGGGTTTTTAGCGGTTAAAAAATATTTAACGACAACTGCTTGCTCACTCACTACATACTACCCACTTTTTTAGTTATAATTTTACAAAAATTTTTGCTAAAATAATAATAACAAGGATTACAATGACGTTAAAACTTATCAGTACTGATAACAACATCATAGAAAAAACGTATGAAGAGTTTTTAAAAGAGATAAAACCTAACTCATTTTTCTATTTTCACAAGGATACTTCGTACAAAGATCTTAAAGATCTTATCGACAAACTTGAAAACGACGGATATTCCGTATATTTCAGAGAAGTGAAATTCGGCCTTGACGAAGGCGCTTACATGTACGAACTTCACATAATCTAGGGCGGAAATTGAAAAAACTCTACATAGAAACGTTCGGATGTCAGATGAACGTCAAAGACTCCGAACATATCATCGCCGAACTTTCCGACGAATACACAACTACACAAAATCCGGAAGAAGCGGAACTCATACTACTTAACACCTGTTCGGTAAGAGAAAAACCCGTTCAAAAACTATTCTCAGAACTCGGTGCGCTTAAAAAGAAAAATCCTGACGCAAAATTCGGCGTGTGCGGATGTACCGCCAGCCATATGGGAAAAGAAATTATAAAAAGAGCGCCTTTTGTCAGTTTTGTTTTGGGAGCCAGAAACGTCAGCCGCATAAAAGAAGCCTTAAACACACCTAAAGCTGTAATAACCGACATAAATTACGACGATACGACATATATTTTCAAAAACACAAGAAAAAATCCATATAAAGATTTTGTAAACATAATGGTCGGATGCGATAAAAAATGCTCATTCTGCATAGTTCCGAAAACTAGAGGCAAAGAGCTTTCAATTCCGATGGATCTGATATTAAAACAGGTTGAAAAATTAGCAAACGAAGGCGTAAAAGAAATCACGCTTCTAGGACAAAACGTAAACAATTACGGCAAAAGATTCAGTGTCGATCATCCTAAAGTAGATTTTACCGACCTTTTAAGGGAAGTAAGTAAAATCGCAGGAATCGAAAGAATCAGATTCACATCCCCTCACCCTCTTCATGCCGACGACAGATTTCTTGACGAATTCGCAAACAACCCTAAAATATGCAAACACATACATTTCCCTCTTCAAAGCGGCAGCAGTGAAATTCTTAAAGCCATGAGAAGAGGATATACAAAAGAATGGTTTTTAAACAGATGTGAAATAATACGCCAGATTCCGGATGTCAGTATTACGACAGACATAATCGTAGGCTTTCCGGGTGAGAGCGAAAAAGACTTCGAAGAAACCATGGACGTTCTTGAAAAAGTAAGATTTGAGCAGATTTTCAGTTTTGTATATTCCCCCCGTCCTTTAACGGAAGCCGCTCAAATGTCAAACCAGGTGGATAAACAGACGGCAAAAGAAAGACTCTACAGACTGCAGCAAAGACACGGGGAAATACTTGACGAAATAGCAAAAAACCAGATAGGCAAAATTTACAAAGTGCTGATTGACGAACCCGGAAGCGGCAAAAGCGACAATTTTTTCACCGTCAAAATACCTGAAACGGATAAATACTTAGGTGAAATTGTCGATGTTAAAATAACCGAGGCAAACAAACACACATTAAAAGGGGAGGTAATATAAAAAAGTTACTTTTATTTCTTGGTATAATTATTATCGGATTTGTGCTTTATTTTACCCTTAATAAATCATACCGCCTCTCTCTGGAGGCCAGATATTATTTTGAAAACGGTGAATACGACAAGGCTTTTGTAAAAGCGAAAGAGGCTTATATCCTCGACCCTTACAACAGAATGGCCTTTACCGTATACACCCAGTCTAAAATAGCCAAAGAGTGGGTAAATTTTCTTGAAGATTCAAACAAATATTTCAAGGAAATAGAAGCAATAGCAAACAAACCGAAAATAACGGACAAAGAACGTCAAAAAGTAAAAATTATGCTTGAAATATTACTTGACGAATATAAAAACCTTAAACCTTCTCTTTTGATAGGTGAGGAACTTAAATTAAAAGCCAGACAACAATACGAAAAGGCAAAAGAGATATATGAAAAAGTTTTTGCAAAAAGAGATTAACAAATATCTTAGCTTTGTTAAAAAAACAAAATCAATAAACACATATAAAACATATGAAACTATCCTCAATGAAGCAATAGAGCATATTGAAATAGAAAACAGCATAATAGACATAACTCCTTACAGACTGCATATAGCAAATCTGAACAAAAAAACCATAGCCAAAAAAGTTTCAGCCCTCAGAAGCTTTTTTGAATTTTTGGAAACTGAAGGGCATAAATTCAAAATTGTTGGAGACGAACACGTAAAAGTCCCTAAAACACTTCCGAAACCGGTAAGCATGGAACATATAAAAAAAGCACTTAAATCAGCGACAATGGATGAATACCTTGCCATAATGGTCATATTCTCCCTAGGACTCAGAATCAGCGAAGCGGCAGGTATAAAACTAAACGACATAAAAGGCGAATGGATAGAAATTACGGGTAAAGGCTCCAAAACGAGAATACTACCCCTTCACCCTAAACTTAAAGAATTTATAGAAAAATATCTTCAGACAAACCCTAAAAAAGAATATCTTTTTGAAAAAAACGGCACACCTTTAGGAAGCGACAAAATAAGGTATCTTGTTCAAAAAGCATTCAAAAAACACGGTATACACGTCACACCTCACCAGTTAAGACACTCGTTTGCCACTTATATGCTTCAAAACGGTGCCAGAATTAACGACGTAAGCGAGCTTTTAGGACATGAGTTTATATCAACCACGCAAATATACACCAAACTCAGCGACACTTTAAAATTAAAAAATTATCTCAAGGCTCATCCGCTATGTTCTTGAAAAAATTATTGTTCAAACCAAACCTTATAGCGTTTTATAAAGATGAGAATATTTATAAAGTTTTAAATGAAAGATATAAAAAGGAAAAATTAATATTTTCCGAAACAAAAGAATTCGAAAATAAAAAAGAACTTAAACAATACATCGACGAAGTTATAGACGACAACCCCCAGACATACGTATCCACTTTCGTAGCTACGCAAAACCAGGGAACGGTTCCTTCATGCGACAAACACAAATATAAAGAACTAGGTATTGAACTTGAAAACATAAAATCCATATGCATAAACAAAAAATACTCTTTTTACATTACTCTTTACGAACTGATGGAAGAAAAAAAAGAGTATCCTTTTATAGACTTTTTATATTCCGCGTTTGCCCTGATAGACGTCAAATCTTCTTTGAGACATAACGCTCTTTATATTCTTTCAACGCAGGAATATTCTTATATTTTAATCTATAAAGACCACATCCCGGTATTTTCCGATATATTAGAAACGGCTGATGAGGAAATAAATCCGGAAAACGAAGACATTGAAGACATTTCTGATATGGATATAGTAGAAGATTTTGACGAAACGTTAGACGAAAACATAGAAAACGTCGAAGACATGGAAGAAGAGACGGAAAACATAGAAACACTAAACATCGAATATAAAATAAAAGAGCATATTAAAACTGCCCTTAAAGAATATTATGAAAACGGCGGAGATTTTATTGAAAAAATTTATATTTTTGATACCATAGGCATAGAAGAAAACATTACCGAAATAATAAACGATGAAATTTTTATTCAAAGCAGCCTTGAAAAACTGGATATATTAAAAACATTAAACGAAATAAGTAGGAAAAATGTATAGTTTTATAACGCCTAAACCGAAGCCTCTGATAAAAGAAGATACCAAACTCTGGCTTATTTTTATAGGTATTTCAATTATATTATATACACTTTTTGCCCTGTTTTTGGAAATTAAAACCATCCTTTACAATAAAGAGACAGAGTCTTTTAACAAAGAGATTATCTCTTTAAAACAGAAAATAGCAGATATATCTGTAGAAAAGCAGTTTATATACAAACAGAAAACTTTATATGAAGACATTATGGTTAAAAACTCTTTAATGAAAGACAGTATTAAAAATCTGCTGGACCTTATACCTGACCCTATTACCTTAAACAGTATCTATTTTGATAAAAACAAACTGATTATATACGGTATCACGCCTACGAAAGATATTTACAATATGCTTATGCTGCCTCCTCTGGAATCGATTTTTACCGAAACCAAAACATATTTTTACCAGATGAGCAACGGATGGTATAAATTTAAATCTGAAAATTATCTGAAAGAAGAACAATGAAAATGCCTAAATTTTCTTTTAAACTGCCAAAAGTAAAAGTTTACGGCATAGATGTTATTAAAAACTTCCTGTTTTTTACGCTTTTTATAGTTTTGACACTGCTTTTTATAGCTTTTATAATTTCACCTGCGATTCATTCTTTTAAAAAATCTCAAACCGAATATTACCAGACAAAATATACATTGGATATGACCACAAACGAATATAAAGAAAGACTGACCGAACTTAAAAAACTGAAAAACGCCAACAGAAAAATTTTAAACGCCCTGAGGAGAAATTTTGATATAAATAATTTCAAAATGTTCGCTTCAAAATATATGAGTATTTCATCAATTAAGGAAATAAACTCAACCGTATATAAAAAAGATTTTATAAAAACAACCTATATCATGAAAGCAAAAATAAAATCGCCTAAAAACTTTTACGATTTAATAGACGCCCTTAAAAATTATAAAGCGGTGCTGAGAATATATTTCCCCATAGATTTTATAAAAAACAAAGAAAACATTGATTTGACTCTTAAATTAGAACATTATAGGCTTAAAAAAGCACAATAGGCGCTGGTAAAAGCCCACTGAAAATTATATCCTCCCAGCTCTCCAGTAACATCGATTACTTCTCCTATAAAATACAGACCAGGCACTTTTTTTGATTCCATAAATTCATTAAGTTCATCCGTAGCAACACCGCCTTTAGTCACTTCCGCCCTTTCAAATCCAAACGTGCCGGCAGGAGCAAACTCATAGTTTTCAAGAACTTTAAGTTTTTCCATTTCTTCTTTTTTCAGCTGTTTTACAGGTCTGTCCTTAATATCTATATGCTCTAAAAACTCTTTAACAAACGCTTTTGGCAAAGGCAGCTGTGTGATTATCTGACGGTTAGGGTTTTTCAACAGGTTTTCAATTTTTCTTCCGACTAAAAAATCTATATTTATTTTGCCCCTCTCCCAATACAAAGATGCATTCAGTATAGCGGGACCGGTAATTCCTCTGTGGGAAAACAGAATGTTTTGGCGGAATTTTTTAGAAGACACTTTAACATCAGCCAAAAAAGACACTCCGCTTAACTTTTTAAACCATGCTTGTGAGGGCTGAACGGTAAAACCTACAAGCGCAGGTCTTAAAGGATTTATTTTGATTCCGAATATTTCCGCTATTTCATAACCTTTCAGACTTGCCCCGAGTTTTTTAAAACTTGCCCCTCCAAGAGCTACAACAACATTTTTTGCTTTAAATACGCCTTTGTCAGTAACAACTTCAAAACCTTTTTTTACTTCTAAAATTTCCGCATTGTATACAACTTTGCATTTAGGCCGCAAAACTTTTAAGAAAACCTCAGAAGAATCAAAAAAATACTGGTTTTTTTTTAATTCCTTAACTTTCAGTTTTTTCTTTTTAATCCATTCCAGCAATGATCTGTTATCTGCTTTTTCCAAAGCCTTCTTAACAAATTCACTTTTAGGATAATAATTTTCCGCACTTACTTTCTTATTGGTAATATTGCATTTTCCGCCGCCGCTTATTTTAATTTTAGCACCGTACGTATTGTTGTGTTCGATAATAAGCGTTTTTTTATTTTTCAGCATATCCGCAAGAAACAGTCCCGAAGCTCCCGCTCCTAAAATAATGACATCGTACAAATAAAACCTTTTTGATAGAATTATATCATTCAAATAAAAGGATTAATATGCAGATTAGAGTTTATTACGATTCCACCGATGCCGGAGGAATAGTTTATCATACCGAATATATAAAATTCTGTGAAAAGGCACGAAGCGAAATATTTTTTGAAAAAGGAATATTTTTTGAAAACGAAGGCTATGTGGTAAGCGGGCTGAAAGCAAAATATATCTCTTCCGCTAAACTTGGAGATCTGTTAACGGTTAAAACAAAAATATTAAACCGGACAAAAGTAAAAGTTCAGATTATGCAGGAAATCTATAAAGAAGGCAAAAAAATCTTTGTTTTGGAAGTAAGCGTAGTGTATATCAAAAACGGAAAAATTGCCAAAATACCAGACACCCATATAAAGATACTCGATGAATACTCGTAAAAAAGGAAATATCGCGGAAGACAGAGCATGCTCATATTTAAAGGAAAAAGGTTATAGAATAATCGAAAGAAATTTTTATACAAAATTTGGTGAAATAGACATAATCGCATATAAAGACGGGGTTTTTCATTTTATTGAAGTAAAAAGCGGTAAAACATTCGAACCTATTTTTAACATAACACCCGCTAAATTAAAAAGAATTATAAATTCAGCACAATATTATATTAAAATAAATGGTATCGATTCCGCCTTTTGTATCGACGCTGTGGTCGTTAAAGACGGAATCGAACATTTCGTCAATATCTCTTTTTAGTAAATCTAAAAAGGAGAAAGGATGAAAAAGGGGGGGGGATTAGAATTATAGAACACAAACATTAAATTATTGTTAAATTTGTAAGATTTATGTCAAATTTTACATAAAACTTGTAAAAATTATGTAAAACAATACGGTTTAGGCTTATAAAAATAGTATCCCTGACAATAATTTATATGTAGTTTTTTTACTAAATTGTAAATTTCTTCGTTTTCTACAAATTCCGCTATCGTTTTAATACCTGTTTCTTTCGCAAAATCGTTTATTACTTTTACTATTTTATAAGCATTCGGATTAACGGCCAGCTGTTTTATTAAAGAACCGTCTATTTTTATATAATCAACGTTTAAATTAATTAAATGCTCAAAATTTGAATAACCGCTTCCGAAATCGTCAATTGCTATTTTAGACCCGTAATATTTCACCCTTCGAAGAAATTTTTCTATTTCCTGGTAATCTTTAATCGCTTCACTTTCCAGTATTTCAAAAGTAGCCCTTTTTGCAAGAGATCTGTTTTTCAGATAAAGATAATACATATGTCTTACTATACTAGTATCTAATATATCTTCAATAGAAATGTTAATACTGAAATCAATTTCTTCTTTTTTAATAACCCTTTCATATGTTTTTTTCATTATTATTTTTGTAATATCGCCGTAAAGCTTATTGTCTTTGGCAATCTGAAGATAAGGATATATGGACTGAGGCTCGCCGTTTATTATTATTCTTGCAAGTACTTCGTATTTAGTTATCTCTTTGGTATAAGTATCCACTATAGGCTGAAAAAACGGTTCAATTCTGTTTTCTTTAATAGCCTGATATAATATTTTGCTTTTTTCAATATTCTGCTGTATCTCTTTTTTGGCATTCATGTTTTCCGAATAAAACATTATTTTTTTTCTTAAAGATTTTTTTATGTATTTAAGAGCGATATCCGCATTTTCAAGAAGAGGCTCCACTGTACTTATACCTATACTTACGGAAATGTTAAGTTTAATATTTTCTATTTCCAATTCGTTGCTGTCAAAATATTTGACTATTTTTCTCGCCAGGGTTTTTATATTAGGATAATATTCATAATCGTACAAAATACCGAAATCGTCGGCTCCAAGTCTGTAAAGCTGGGCATTCAGATTTTCCGGAAGTATGTTTTGTATGACAACGGCCACTTTTTTTAACAGCTCGTCTCCCACCTTTGAACCGTAATAGTCGTTTATATGTTTAAACCTGTCAATGTTTACGAGTATTAATACCGGGTTTTTTAATTTTTTTACGTCACTGTCAAATTTGTTTCTGTTGTAAAGACCTGTAAGCTTATCGGTTATATAAGATATGTTAAGTCTTCTGTTTAAAACTTCAAGTTTTTCATAGTCCATATGGAGTTTTGACATTAAAAACACAACGGTAAATACCGCTATCAATACAAAAGCAATAAGAAGCATAGAAACTATCTTAATAATAACTATTTTATTGTTTACCCTCTCAAGATGCTCTTCGTGTATCTGCTCCAAAAGTTTGGCCGCCCTGTTATCCGTAATAGATTTTAATACATCCGTATATCTGTTGAAATAATCTACGAACACTCTTAAATTAGCCACCAGAACTTTATTAAACTGCCTGAAATGGGGATTTTGAGTTTTGTAATTTCTAAAAAAATCAAAATCGAGATTTTTAATAAAATCCTTATCAAGACTGCTTCTCGCCAAAAATACGGAAGAAACCACGCTTATCATTTTCTGAGCGTAAAGGTTATTGCTTTTAAAAGCATTTTGCAAACGCTGGTATTTCATTCTTTCTCTGCTTATTTTTGGAAGTCTGTCCAACAGATCGGCAAGATACATTATAGAATTTTTAATAGGAGAATTCAGTGTTTCGAATTCATATACTTTTTCTATTTTTTTATCAATAAGTTTTTTATATTTCAGCATCTGCCGATAAAGATATGGGTATTGGTGTTTGAAATATTGATTGGATAAAAGCTTATTAATACACTCCTGAAGCTTATCCGTCGCTTTTATGATTTTATCGTTATTCGTATACATATAAATACTGGTAACAAGTACTTCGTAACGAAGCTGAAGTTCGGCGTTTTTAATATTGCTGAACTGTTTTTGTATTTTATTGTTTTCCAAAAAATAATACTGGGTATACCTGTCGAATTTATATAATAGCCCTACTATAACAACGCCTATAAATATTATAATGTAAAGTTTTATTTTATAACTCAGACTGGCTTTTTTCATTTCTCTTCTCTCATAATTGCAGGAGTTTTGCCGGTAAGTGTTTTTAGAAAAATCACAATCTTTTCGGCATCGCTTTTGGAAAGTTTAAATCCCAGATTATGATATGCCATAATCTGTACCGCTTCATATAAGCTATATGTCCTTGCATCGTGAAAATAAGGTGCGGTTAATGCAATATTTCTCAAAGTAGGAACTTTATACACACATTTGTCCAAAGAATTATGGGTAACGGAATACCTGTCTTTTGTGCAGTCTTTTATAGGAAAAATAACACCCATTTTCTGAAAAGAGTTGCCGCCTATGTTAATCCCGTTATGACACGTAATACAGCCGTATTTTTTAAATAGAATGTAACCTTCCTCTTCTTTTTTGGTAAGTTTTGCTTTTCCTTTCAAATAAAGATCGAATTTACAATCCGGGGTAATTAAAGCTTTTTCAAATTCGGCTATGGCGTCGGCATACATTCCGAATGTTATTTTATCCGTATGATATGCTTTTTTAAACAGCTTTTTATAATATTCGGAAGAATTTAATATTTCAATAACGCCTTTTTTACTAATACCCATTTCGTGAGTATTTTCAACAGGCCCTTTAATCTGGTCCTTAAGATTTTTCGCCCTGCCGTTCCAAAACTGTCTGAAATTAAATCCGGCATTTAAAACGGTCGGAGACTGTATATCCCCTTTTCTTCCGTAAGATCCTATAGAAACCTTTCTTTTGTCCGCCCAGCCCTGAGCCGGATTGTGACAGCTTGCACAGCTTATTTTTTTATCAAGGGAAAATTCCGTATCAAAAAAAAGAAGTTTTCCGAGTTCCGCTTTTGCTTTATCGTATTTTACGGTTTCGGGGATGGTTTCTATTAAACCCTGCGCATATAAAAATATAAAATTTATTAATAAAAACAGTATAAAACGCATTTATTTTATCCTTTCCCTGTAATAACTAAATCCACCCCCTTTTTATTTAATAAGTTCTACATTCTACTCTTTTAAGTTTTTCCTCAAAGTTTACTTTAGGAAAATCAAGTTCTTTATATGACGCGATAGTGCCTTTTCTTATATTATTATAAGGATGAGTATAAATTTTCATACCCAGTTTATAAAAAGCGCATCTTACCGGCGTTGCAACGCTGTATGTGGTAATTATACCACTTTTGTTTAAAATATTCGAAATATCCCTGAAATATTCCATACTCCAAAGCTCCCCGTTTACTTTAGGAGAAAACGCATCCTGATAAACTATATGTATATTTTCAAGTTTTTTGATGTATTCTCTTGCGTCACCGGCAAACACTTCTATTTCAACATCGGAAGATTTATAATAAAAATTTTCACTGAGTTCATTGATTACACTCAATAAATTTTTAAATTCTTCCGGGTATTTGAAGTTTTTTAAAGATTTGACAAGATCAGCATCGAGTTCGGGAGAAAAAATTTTCAGCTTAACGTTTTTGGGTTTGTGAAGCACGGCTGTGAGAGTATTGTATCCCAGACCGAAACAGATATCTAGTATTCTGATTTCATCTCCGTAATAATCAAACCGCTCTGCCGCTTTAAATCCCGGAAGAACATGTTTATAAAGACTTTCCGTATAAGCTCCCTCGCTTGAATGGTAGCATTCGTTATATTTTTCGCTTTTTAACGTAATACTGCCGTCTTTAGTCAATACTTCTTTCAACTCTTATATTTTCCTTTCACTTTCATCCTTCTTCCTTTACCCTTCATCCTTCCTTCCGTCAGTCATTTTCAACAACCTCAACAAAAGCATTAAAAAGGGTTATTACATCACTGTCGGCCTTTCTTAAATGTTTAGAAATATCATAAGCTACAACCCATAAAAGTTTAATTGCTATTGTAGGCTTTTCATCCATCATATTTATAAAATCGTTATGTGTAATCTGAAGAATATCACAGTCCGTTTTTGCTTTAATGGTAGAAGTCACCAGCCCTCTGTCAATCAGATTAACCTCTCCGAAAAACTCATCGCCTCCGGCTTTAATATCAGTAATAATATAGTCGTCTTTATAAATAGTTTCTTTTATTACGGAAACTTCTCCGCTTTGCAGTAAAAAAGCACTGTCGGAATATTCGCCCTCTTTAACTATAAAATCACCCGCTTTTACCTTTTTTTGCTGAAAATAAGGAAGTATTTCTTCAACCTCGCTGTCGTTTAAAGCCTTGAAAATGGAATGTTTCATAATATCTCCTCTATCATTAGTTGCACGCTTCTTCCGTAATAGCTGTTTTCGTTTACGCTGAATTTAAACTTTATAAATTCGTCAAACTCTCCGTCATATCTGAAAATAACGGCAGGTAAAACAATATCGTCCTGAGAAAGAATAAGCTTAAAATGATTCTCTTTAAGGTTTTGAATATGTTCTATTTTAGCCGCCGCCGTAAATTTTGGTTTTGGATTTCCCTCTCCGTACGGTTCAAACGATTTAAGTATATCCAAAAGCTCTATATCTATTTCACTAAAAGGAAGTTCGCCCAAAACATAGTCTTCAATAAAAAAATCCTCATCTGAATATTTTACTATTTTTTCGTTTACAGCCTGTTTGAAAAGTGTGAAATTATCCTCTTTTAATGAAAGACCGCATGCCATTTTATGTCCGCCGAAACCTTCAAGAATTTCGCTGCATTCATTTACAAGGGCAAAAATATCTATATTTCCGAGACTCCTGCCGCTTCCTTTAAGCATTCCGTCTTTTTTACTTAAAACAATTGCCGGTTTTTTATATTTATATACCAGTCTGCTGGCGATTATTCCCACCACTCCCTCGTGATAATCGCCCTTTACGACAATAAAACTTTCATTATCCACATCTATGGATTCGACTGCTTCTTTTTCCGTCTCTTTTCTTAAATTATTCAGTCCGTCCAGCTCCATAAGCAGATCAAAAGCCCTGTTTTCATCTGTGCTTGTTAAAAATTCATAAGCCGTGTTTGCATGCGCCATTCTTCCCGCCGCATTTAATCTAGGAGCTATCTGAAAAGCTATATCCTCACTCGAAAAATCCTTGTTAAAAAACCTTTTTAAAGCTTTTGAAAAAGGTTTTAATGCGCCGTTTAGCCTTTTTAATCCCATATTCACCAGAGTTCTGTTCATATGTGTAAGAGGCATTACGTCCGCTATTATGGCAATACACAGAATATCGAGATATTCCCTCAAATCTATTTTGACTTTAAGCGAATTCTTAACAGCCGCACAAAGATACCATGCCACTTCCGCCCCGCATATTTCTTTGAAAGGAAAATCCGGAGAGGTTTTTGGGTTTACTACTGCATACGCATCGGGAAGTTTAAACTTAGAATCGCTTTTTTTCTCATTTATCAAAGGCGTATGGTGATCGGTTATAATTAAATCTATATCTCTTTCTTTACAGATTTCAGCAGCTTCAAAACTGGTAATTCCGTTATCGACGGTAATGATCAGATCCGCTTCAATTCTTTCAAGCAGTTTGGGAGTAAGTCCGTATCCGTCCTCAAACCTGTCGGGTATAACGATTTCAGCGCTATATTCTAAAAAATCAAAAAAAAGTTTCATAATTGCGCTGCTGCTGACTCCGTCTACGTCATAATCGCCCACTATGACAATTTTTTCATTGTTTTTTATAGCTTTGATTATTCTTTCGGCGGCTTTATCGATATCTGAAAGAAGTGAATAATGTGGAAGGTTTGAAGAGCTGAGCTCTTCGATTCGGTTTGAGAGTATCTGTTTTATTTTTTCTTTTGTGAGCATTAATCAGCAGCTTCTTTGACATTTATAGGCATTCTCTACAAATGACATAATAACCTTGTTAGGTGATTTTAGTTTATTGGTAAATTCAGGATGGAACTGAACGGCTACAAACCAAGGGTGTTCTTTAAGTTCAACCGCTTCTACCAGACCTTCAACGCTTTTACCGCTTACTATCATACCTTTTTCTTTAAGAGCGTCCTCATACGCACCGTTTACTTCGTATCTGTGTCTGTGTCTTTCGATTACTTTATCCGTTTTGTAAGCATCGTAAAGTTTAGTCCCCTCTTTTACAAAGCACTCATATCCTCCGAGTCTCATTGTCCCGCCAAGAGGAGATTTATGGGTTCTTAGCTGTTTTTGTCCGCTTGCATCGATAAATTCGTCTATCAGATAAACGACAGGTTCCGGAGTGTCCGGATCAAACTCCTGAGAGTTTGCATATTCAAGTCCCAATACGTTTCTTGCGAATTCTATTACCGCAAGCTGCATTCCAAGACATATACCAAGGTAAGGGATTTTGTTTTCACGTGCGTATTTTATGGCTTTAAGTTTTCCTTCTACTCCTCTTTCCCCAAAACCTCCTGCAACCAAAACACCGCTTACTTCGTTAAACAGCTCATCCATTTTTTCATCGTCCATTTTTTCAAGGTTTTCACTGTCAACCCATTCTATATCCACTCTCATATCAAGATGGGCACCGCTGTGGATAAGCGCTTCGATTAATGATTTGTATGATTCTTTTAACTGAAGGTATTTTCCGACAAAAGCTATTTTTACGCTTTTTTGAGGTGAAATTATTTTTTTGACTATAAAGTTCCATTCGGTCATATCAGGATGAAGCTCCCCTAAATCAAGCTGTTTAGAAATAGGCGTCAATATATCCTGATTTAAAAAGTTCAAAGGCACCTGATAAACCGTCGGAGCGTCAACCGCTTCTATAACGGCGTCTCTTTCTATGTCACAGCTGTCGGCAAGTTTTTCTTTAAGGGCTTTCGGCAGGGGCTTTTCCGTTCTGCACACAAGCATATGAGGCGTGATACCTATACGTCTGAGTTCCTGAACGCTGTGCTGTGTAGGTTTTGTTTTAAGCTCTCCGGCTGCTTTTATATAAGGTATTAAAGTCACATGCACAAACATTGCGTTTGTTTTGCCGACTTCATGTTTAAGCTGTCTTACAGCTTCTAAAAACGGAAGACCTTCAATATCCCCTATCGTTCCCCCGAGTTCCACAACCACAATATCAACGTCTTTTGCGACTTCTTTTATTCTTCTTTTGATTTCGTCCGTAATATGAGGAATTATCTGTACCGTTTTTCCTAAATAATCCCCTCTTCTTTCTTTTTCAATTACGCTTAAATATATCTGTCCGGTTGTAAAATTGTTCTTTTTACCGAGATTCGTATTTAAAAATCTCTCATAATTTCCGATATCAAGATCCGTCTCAGCACCGTCTTCGGTTACAAAAACCTCTCCGTGCTCAAAAGGACTCATTGTTCCCGGATCAACGTTTATATAAGGGTCTATTTTTACCATAGATACTTTAAAACCGCTGTGCTGAAGCAGCGTGGCAATAGAAGCTGAAGTAATACCTTTCCCGAGTGAACTCAAAACTCCGCCGGTTACAAAAATATATTTGCTCATTTAGCACCTTTTTAATTGGAATTATAACATTTTACCCTTTTACAATCTATATTTTACTCTTTCCGTTTAAAAAGGAATTTATAAAATTGTTATATTTTTTATTTTTTAAAAATTTTGGTAAAATTTCATTCACAAAAAAAACGAAAGGTGGTGAGAGCAGTGCCAGGAATCGTAGTACATCAAGGCGAAGATTTCGAATCTGCTTACAGAAAGTTCAAAAGACAGGTTGACAGAAACCTGATCGTAGTAGAACTTAGAAAAAGAAGATTCTACGAGCCGCCGAGCGAAAGACGTAAAAAAGAAAAAATCGCGACTCGTAAAAAAATCCTTAGAAAACTTTGGATGCTTAGAAGATACGAAAGCAGATTATAATTTCTGCTTTCCTTTTTTGCTTTATAATTAAGTGACAGACACTTTATCTAACAGCAAAACAGCCGGATTTGAAACTGTTTTGTATTTTAAACATTTATTCGCATTTTTCAAACTCAACTCTCGGAATTATCTTTATTTTTTTATAATCCGTAAACATTCCTTTGTTATACATCTCAACTGCAGCCCTTGCTATCATGGCCGCATTGTCGGAAGTAAACTTCATTTCCGGATATAACAGTTTAAAACCGAATTTTTTTGACAATTTTTCAAACTCTTCTCTTAATTTCAAATTGGCGCTGGCGCCCCCGACTATCGCAAAATTGAAAGGTCTGTATTTTTTAACGGCCCTTTTGCTCATAAAAACAAGATGTTCAATAGCTTTGGCCTGAAAAGAGGCCGCAATATCCTCAGACTTATACCTGCCCGTTTCAATGGCAAGTCTTACGGCGTTTTTAATACCGGAATAACTAAACGCAATCTCGGGAGAGTTTTTAAGAGGCAGAGGAAGTCCTACAGTTTCAGCGCCTTTTTCGGCAAGCTTTTCTATTACCGGCCCTCCGGGATAACCTAGTCCCAGCATTTTAGCGACTTTATCAAAACTCTCCCCGAAACTGTCATCCATCGTGCTGGCAATTTCGCATACGTCGTCAATCCCGTTAAAATTCAGTATTTTAGTATGTCCTCCGCTGACAAGAAGCACCATCATGGGTTTTATTTCATCTTTTTCAATAAAAAGAGAATAGATATGGCCTATTAAATGGTTTACGCCTATCAAAGATATATTTAAAGATATACTTAAAGCCTTTGCCATCATTACGCCTTCTTGAAGGGTAACGGAAAGACCTGGTGCATTAGTCACGGCAACGGCTTTTAGTTTCGGGAAAAACTCTTTTGTTCTGGAAAGTATTTCCGGAAGGGCTTTCGCGTGAAGCCTGCTGGCAAGCTCCGGCACCACTCCTCCGTATACCGAATGTTCGAGCTCCTGGGATATTTTTTTATGAAAAAGAAGTTTTTTCGTTTTTATTTCCATTACAGCCAAAGAGGTGTCGTCACAGCTGCTTTCAATTGCCAAAATCATATATTTCCTTTAAATTTTACAAATATTAAATTTTTTAACCAAATTTTAACATTTTTGTATTAAACTTTGTATAATATTAGTATAGCAACAAAGGAGATCCCATGAAAATACTACTAATAGAAGATGACGAAAAAATAGTAAAATTCATTCAGGCCGGATTTAGAAAAGTCGGGTATAGAATAGATATAGCAACAGACGGTGAAGAAGGCCTTTATATGGCGCAAAACAACAATTACGACGTATTAATTGTAGACTGGATGCTTCCTAAAATCAGCGGAATAGAACTGCTTAAAGAGCTTAAAAAAGAAAAAAACACGCCGGCTCTTATTTTAACTGCAAAAAGGGATATTGAAGATAAAGTTGAAGGTTTAAGCGTAGCTGACGACTACCTTACTAAACCTTTCGAATTTGAAGAACTGATAGCAAGGGTAAAAGCGCTTTACAGAAGAAGCAATAACCTAAACGATAATATTATAAGAGTGGCTGATTTAGAGTTAAATCCTGAAACAAAAGAAGTAAGAAGAGCCGGAAAGCTTATAGAACTTACTGCAAAACAGTTCGAACTTTTAAAATATCTTATGATTAACAAAAACAAAATAGTAAATACGGATATGATCCAAAGTAACTTATGGGAAATGGACGATGAAATAAATTCAAACGTAATTAACGTATATATTTCACATCTTAGAAAAAAAATAGACAAAGATTTCGACAAAAAACTTATTAAAACATACAGAGGCATGGGATTCAAACTAAGCGATGAATAATCTCAGAAACACTCTTTTTATACAGTTTGCGATTGTAGTTTTTTTAATAATCGCAATATTCGAAGGAGCTTTAATCTTCTTCCTTATCAGCTCTTTTAATATGCATTTAAAAGACAAACTCGTAATAATCGCTACAGAAATTTCAAACGAACAGTTTAATAAAACCACTCTTCTAAGAATACAGCATAAATACAAGGTTTATCCGCTTTTTATAAGAATAATCAATAAAACAAACCCTTTTATAATGCAAAAAGACAAAAAAAACATAGAAGGCTTTATAACCAAAAAAATAGACACACCTACCGGTAAAGAAACACTTTTAATATACAACTACATAAAAAACGGCAAAATTATTCAGGTTTCCACCGTAATATCCGGTAACGACGACAAAATACAGATCGTAAAAACCATTTCACTAGCAGTATCGCTTTTTATTTATCTGATAGTGCTGCTCATCGGATATAAATTTATCGATAAAGTGGCAAATAATATAGAAGAGTCTTTCAGAAGGCTTAAAATATTCAATTCGAACGTTTCTCATGAGCTGAAAACGCCTCTGACGATAATGAAAGGCGAAATAGAAGTCGCCCTTATGAACAACGAATGCGACGAAGAGCTTTTAAAGTCACTGCTTAACGAAATAAACTACATAAATGAAATTACTGACAAACTGCTGTTTTTAACTAAAAAAGACGCTCTAAACAAACAGAACTTCGAAAATATAGATTTAGAAGACATTATTCTTGAGCTTTTTGAAAAATACACCAAAAAAGTTTCTATTGACCTTAATATAAAAGAGGATGAAGAATACTATTTAAAAGGCGACAAAACGCTTCTAATGATAGCTATATCCAATCTGATAGAAAACTCCATTAAATACGGAGCCACTAAAATAAACATTACTCTGAAAAAAGAGAAAAATAAAATAATTCTTAAAATAAAAGACAACGGAATAGGAATACCTAAAGAAAAACTTCCGTTTATATTCGATGAATTCTACAGGGTTGATGAAAGCAGAAACAAAAAAGTAAAAGGTTTCGGACTCGGACTTTCAATCGTAAAATCGATTATCAACCTTCACAACGGAAAAATAAAATTAAACAGCGACGGAAAAAACGGAGTAGAGGCTATTATAGAGTTTTTCTACCAAAAATAAACAATTACACAGATCCATACCAGTACGCTGAAAAATATAGAAATCATCACAGCGGCTGCCGCCGCGTCTTTAGCGTATTTGGCAAGTTCATGATATTCGCTTGTAACCATGTCTACAACTCTTTCTATCGCGGAATTCAAAAGTTCCACTATCAAAGGAACAAGCATCCCCGATATAAGTATTATTTTAGCCCATACGGGATACGGCAGAAAAACGGCCACAACAGATAAAACTGCAAAAAAAATTATTTCTAGTTTAAAAGAGGTTTCTTTTTTAAAAACCTCTGCAAACCCTTCCCTTGCGTATTTAAAATTTTTAAAAAAACTGTATTTAGGTTTCATTTTTTAATCCTGCATTTATAAAATATATCCATCTTAGGATTATACACTTTTGTTTTTACATCCAAAAGCCCCAAAAGGGTGCTGAATAGATTATCCTGGGTATATGCGTCTTTTGCTATCTTTTTAACGCAGCTGACGTTTATATCGAAATTTTTACCGAACCAAGCCACACTTGCAGGATGCTTCTGAACGTCCGGCGCTATAAAATAAGGCATACCGTGCAGATATATTCCGTTTTCACCGAGACTTTCACCGTGATCGGACATATAATACATGGCAACCCTGTATTTGCCTTCGTTTTTCTTTAAGAATTTTATTACCTCATCCAAGAAATGATCCGTATATAAAATGGTATTGTCATATGCGTTTACGACTTCTTCTCTTTTACAGTCCTGAAGCTGGTTTGTTTTGCATATAGGTTTGAATTTTTCAAAACTTTTCGGATATCTTTTATAATACGCCGGTCCGTGGGAGCCTTTTGTATGCAGCACTATAAATACCGGTTTTGAATTATTCAGATCGTTAATCCACTTCTGAAGTTTGTAAAGCAACACGTCATCAACACAGTTTCCGTCTTTACAGTAAGGTTTTATATTCGCATTGTTGTAATCTTCATAATTTTTAATTCTGCTGGCCACTCCTTTGGAGCCGGAATCGTTATCCCTCCATAATACATTCACGCCAGCTCTGTTTATTATGTCTATTACGGAATCCGTATGTTTGGCAAGCTTATCGGAATAATCGCTTCTGTTATACGGTGAAAACATACACGGCACGCTAACCGCAGTTTCGGTACCGCACGAATGAACGTCTGGAAAATCTATAAGGTCTTTTATTTTTTCAAGGTTTGGATTCGTATCTCTTTTATATCCGTTTAATGAAAAATGGTCATACCTCGCCGCTTCTCCGAGTACGAATATAACAAGTTTCGGTTTACCTTTTTCCTCTACTTTTGCATCCATACCTATATGTTTGAACTTCATCGGTTTTGTGAAATATTTCTCGTCAATGTATTTTCCTAGAGAATATATGTAATAAGTAGGGTTGGTATACATTCTCAGTGTTTTGTGGCTTCTAAAAAAAGACACCCAGTATTTTGAAAACATAAGATACAACACCGGTACAAGCAGTATGTTAAAAGCAACAAGTTTAAGTCTTGAAATAATCTCTTTTTTAATCCCCCTGTTTTTTATTTTGACTTTATATACAAAAAGCGAAGGAAGCACCCCTAAAAACAAAATATATGCAAACAGTGTGAAATTAAGCAAATCCTTAACCTCATTCGTATCTGTTTCAAAGATATTTTGAATCATTTTATCGTTAATAATAGTGCCGTAAGCCTGCATGTAATATGCCGCCGCCGAAGAAACCAGAAACAGCACAATCAAAAAAGGTTTAATAATATAACGGTTTGAAATTAAAATCAATAGAGTTGAAATAACGACAAATAAAAGCCCTCCTAGCCCCAGCATAAACAAAACGTTATGAAAGGCCTCATACGACTTTTTAAAAAACACGAAATTCTCAAACAGAACAAAAAACAGCGAAGAGAGAATAATAAGCTGTGTCTGTGTAAGCTCGATATTAAATTTGAATTTAAATTTCATTCAATACCTTTAATTTAGTTGTAATCTGAGCATCCTGCGGATGTTTTTTTAATAAAGAGGTTAAAATCTCTTTTACTTTAACCCTGTCGGATTTCATATACGAATTTGCAAGGTATATATTTCCAAGATAATTACTAGGTGAAATTTCAACAATCTTTTCCGCGGTTTTTCTCAAATTTAAAAAATCTTTTTTAAAATTATACACTCTTGCCATAATTAAAAGAGCTTCTTTTTTGTTAGGACACAATTCATATGCTTTTCTCGCCGTTTCAAGACTTTTTTCTATATTTTTATTCAAAGCTAATTTATTGGCCTGATTTATTAAATTTTTATATTCAGTTTTTTTATTATATTCGATTACTCTGTTTTCCGGTTTTACCTGATATGCAAAACTTATATTAAAAGATATAAACGTTATTACAAAAAAATATCTTAATTTCATTTTTTTCCTTTTTTGTGATTATATTTAAGAGCGGTTAAATATAAGTTAACTTTTTTTTGTATAATTACAAAACATTTCAGGTTGTAGAGGCGATGTAACACAAATTATATCTCCTCTGCAACCTCCTAAAGGAGGTGCGCTATGTTTATCTTCACCGACAAACTCCAGCAGACTGAAAAAATAATTATCAACAACGACAGACAGATTATTTTTTCAACGGTTGACAACAAAGATATTATCAACTGGCTTAAAACCCATTCGTTTCCGGAAAGTTTTATAGAAGATATTCAGAGCGAAGACCAGTCTATTACATACGAAGAGGCAGATGAGTTTAAATTTCTTGTATTAAAATACATCAAATTCGACGAAGAGGAAAACCTCCTTTATGACGATTCAAACGTAGTATTTATTATTACCGAAAACAAACTTTTCATTTTAGCCGAAGAAAGAGACATTATAGTAGAACTGGCTAAAAAATTCGCCAAAAGAAGACATAAGTATAAAAATTTCGAATATCTTTTATACCAGATTGCCGATATTCTAGTTGACAATACAATTTTGATAATTGACGTAATAGACGAAGCCCTGGAAAACTTGGAAGATTCTATTTTCCACGAAAACATAGAAGAGGACGAACTTCAAAAAGACATATACTATGCCAGACGTACTTTAAACAGAATCACCAAAGTCTCTATACACGAGAAAGACGTTTTAAACAGAATGTACCACAGATTCGATTCGAATATAAAAGAAGATCTGAAATACGAATTCATCGACTTAAACGAACACCTTAAATATCTGATCGACGAATCAAAAACCCTTCTTGACAGAACAGGTTATTTGCTAAACCTGCATATGGGTATTCTGTCTACTAAAATGAATAAAGCAATGCAGCGCCTAGCCGCAATTTCACTTATTTTCCTTCCTTTGACGTTCGTGGTTGGAAATTACGGAATGAACTTTGAATATATGCCGGAACTGCACTGGAAATACGGGTATCTGATGACGTGGATCGTAAATATCACAATAGCCGGAAGCATATACTGGTGGCTTAAAAAGAAAAAATGGATTTAATGTTCTCCAAATTTTAATATCTCTTTTACAATATCTGGAAAATCCAATATTTTACAGGCTCCGCCTCTTTCTTTTGCGGCTTTCGGCATTCCGTATACCGCCGCCGTTTTTTCCGATTCGGCTATAGTATAAGCTCCCGCTTTTTTTAAAGCGACTAGCCCGTCCGCACCGTCATCGCCTATGCCTGTCAGCACTACTGCCATTATATCTTTCGGATTCATTACTTCAAGAGCGGAAAAAAACATTTCATCTACACTTGGCACAAAAAATTTGTTTTTGGAATTAGGGGCATGTTTGCAGTAAACTATCCCGTCTTTATTTCTGAAATGCAAATGCCATCCTCCTTTGGCGATAATAAAATACCCTTTTACAACCGGCTGGGTATTATCCGATTCGACAACGTTTAATTTTGACACCGAATTCAACCTTGAAGCAAACTTAGACGTAAAATTAGCGGGCATATGCTGAACCACGCACACCGGATAAGGATAATCCTCAGGCAAAGACCTTGCTATTGTCTCAATAAGCCCGGGACCTCCCGTTGAAGAACCTATAAGCACATATTTTTCAGCCCCTTTTATTATTTCAGGTATTTTTTTTCTTTTCTGTCTGATACCAAGTTTTTTTTCTATTAAATTTAAAAGATTCTGTTTAAACTCTTCTGATATAAAATCGGGTTTTTCAATACAGTCTTCGCATTCTCCGCCTATAAGCACAACTTTATTTAAAAATTTTTTATATTCATCCCCGTAGTCTTTATCAAAAATAATTAAATCATATTTTTTTAAATCTATTTCTTTGTTTTTATTTGTATCAACCTCAAACCTGTTTTCCAAAAACTTTTTAAGAGTAAGCCTGAAAACGGCGGAAGGACTAACTATCAGCAGTTTTTTTGTAAACAAAACTGTCTCCTATCTTCATACTTTTAAACAAAACTATATCACTTGGCACTCTTTCCGCGTGTCCTAAAAAAAGATATCCGTCGTTTTTTAATATATTGTAAAATGTGGCCAAAACTTCTCTTTTTGATTTTTCATCAAAATATATAAGCATATTCCTGCTGAAAATCACATCAAACATTCCTAGTTTTTTCATTTGATATTTATCCATTATGTTAACTATTTTGAAATTAACCGCTTTTTTTAGAAAATCTTTCACCTTATAAAGATTCCCTGTTTTTACAAAATATTTTTCTATAAGTTCCGGAGGAAGTTTATGCACGCTTCTGGCTGAATATATTCCTGCTTTCGCTTTAGCTATCGCATCTGAATCGACATCAATGCCTAAAAGCATAAAATCCCTTTTTTTAATAAGCTCTCCTTCTTCCATAAGCATAATCGCTATCGAATAAAGCTCCTCTCCGCTGGAAACGGGTGCGCATAATATATTGATTATCTCATTGGCCGGTCTTTTTATATGCAGCTCCGGCAAGACATGCTTTACCAACGTATCAAACTGATATTTTTCCCTAAAAAAATAAGTTTCGTTAACCATAAAAACATTAATCAGATCCTGCTTTAAAAAAGAGCTCTTTTTTAATACAAGGTCTTTATAAAACTCCTCGAAATCACTATAACCTTTCTCTTTTAAAAGTTTCAGCAGTTTTCTTTTATATATTGTCTGCATTTTCGAGTCGTCAACATATATGCCTATTTCATTATTAAGATAATTTCTCAATTTTTTTAACTGATAATCACTTATTTCCAAGTTTTTCCTTTAATTTTTTGGCATATTCCTCATCATAAATTTCAAAAAACTCCACGGCTTTTTTTATAACCTCCTCATCCTGTTCACCGCTTAATTTTTCTTTTAAATATTTTACACAGCCGGGAAATTTCTTAAGAATTTCTACCGCTTCGGTTTTCAATCCCCTTTCATACATTTTTTTTGCGAATTCTTCATTGTTACAGCTTTTTATATAGTCTATAACTATTTTTTTTAAGATCCTGTCAGACCTTTTTACTATTTTTATCAATAAATCCAAATCCTCCTCTCTTTTAAGACAGGGAAGGTTAAAAAAAAGATATGCCAAAATATTCTTTTTGGTATCTATCTGCTTTAACACGTTTTTAAGCAGAAAATAATACTCTTTATGGTTTATCATATAATCGACAGCTTCGTAAGTGTCTTTGTCGTCTTTAAAGTTTTCTATATAAATTCTTGCTTCGTCAAACTCTTTGAATCTGAATATTTTATCTTCTTCAAAACCCTTAAACATTAGAGATCCTTAGGCCAGCTTATATTAATAAGAGGGATCATTTCTTTGTCTTTAAGCACCATTCCTCCGATAATACCGTCGTTGTCATTGCTTAAAAGAATGTTTTCTTTTTTTACGTAAATGATATCATCGATACCGTCTACCAAAATGGCTTTTAAATGTTTTTCGTCTTTTATAACTATAATTTTGGAATCGTCCGTTATTTCAGGTTTTTTATTTAAAACTTTTTCAAAACTTAATATAAAAGTTGCGCCTTCTTTTGTGGTAATTATACCTTTTACATGAGGATTGTCATTTGCAAAATTAAGACTTGCCTCGTTATATTCGCTGATATCGGCAACACTGCTCATTCTTATCGCAAATCTTTCTCCACAGATATTAAGCAGTAAAACTTCAATTTTTTCATCAAATTTTTTGACTTTGTCTTTTTTAACAACCGCTCCGAATTTGTCAATCAGCTTTTTTAAATAATTTTTTGAAAAAATTTTAACTTCCTGAGATTTAAAAAGAAAATATTTTTCAAAAACATCATCACGGACCAGCGTGATTTCATCTTTATCTATCAAATGCACATCTATTATATTTCCAATGGGACATGCAAGCACTTTTTCATCTTCAAGAATTAGAATGTTTCTTTTTTCACACTCTTTGTATATTTTTTCCCCTGAAACCAGTTTTACAAGCATACCGTTTACAACTACGCTATCGTTTTCATAGTCTTCGATTTTTTTAACTACCGAAGTATCAATCCCCAGTATTTCCCCGCCGCATTCATAAAGCAGAAAACTCTCTTTGTTGACATCTTTTTTTCGTTCTTTGTTTTCGGTTCTGTTTTTAAAAGTGGGAATATTATAATCGTCTAAAAATTCGAGATTTAAATTGCCTATAAGTTTTCCGTTTTCTTCAAACACTTCAACCAGAAAATTCTCTTTTTTATCCAATTCGTCTATTTTAATTATTTCATCAATCAATATTGCATATTCCCTGTTGTTAAAAACAATGGCTACAGCCGTATCTTCTTTTTTTCCGTCATCTATATGCCACGCTTTTTTCAGTGAAATCAATGGATATACGTAATTGTTGTAATTTACAATACCCTCCACAAAAGAAGGAAGAAAATCAAGCCGTATTATATTTTCAACTTCAAAAAAATGCTTAACCCTGCTCATTTCAATGGCAAAAAACTTATCGGCAACCCTAAACTCAAGTGCCGCTACTTTCATAACTCACTCTTTACCATATTTAATGAAATTTCTTTTAGTTTATTTATAATCGCGCTCATTTCTTTTGAAATATTTAAAATAATATTCGCTGCCTCTTTGGATTCGCTTGCGTTGTTTTTCGATATTTCCGCAGCTTCCACCGTCTGTTTGGCCGCAAGCTGAATCTGTTCGAGCGCAATGTTCATTTCATCTATCGAGGTTTTTAATTTTTCCGTTTTGTGCATAACTCCTTCTAGCATATTAAGACTGTTGTCGAATTCGTTTGTAGTTTCTTTAAGTTTATTGCTTTCATTTTCAAGAATTAAAAATATATTGTTAATTTCAACAAGTATTTTGTCGTTTTCCTCATTTACTTCATCAATAATATCTATTACTTTATCCAGATTTTCTTCCGAAGTATCGGCAAGATTTCTGATATCGTGGCTGACTTCGCTGAATCCTTCCCCGCCTTCGCCTATTCTTACAGCTTCCACGGCTCCGTTGATGGAAAGGGCACCTATCTGTACAATTGAAAGTTCTATCTTTCTTATCGCATTATTAAGTTTTCTGATTTTGGATTTGATTTCGTTAATTTTGGCTTTTTGCTCGTTTGACGATAATATGTTCTCGGCCGATTCATCCTTCATTCTGATCAAAGTTTTGGATATATCGTTAAATTTTTCTTTAATGCTCAAAAAGCCATTATAAATTTCTTCCATAAAGTCTTTGGCTTTAGCTATATAATTTACGCAGTTACCTGCAATATCCTGTGCTTTATTGGCATCGTTTTTTGAAATTTCGGCAGCTTCCTCTATCTGGGAAAGAGCCTCGACTATCTCTCTCATTGAATCTTCAAGCTGTGCCACACTGTAGCTGAGTTCTTCGCTTGCAGTCGCCAGTTCGTTTTGAAAATTGTCTTTTTTTAAAATTTCCTTTAAGATTTCAGCTGCTTTTTGAGACTCGTTAAAAGCATTTACCTGAGAAGCAATAGTGTTTGTAACTTCACTGACGGCGCTTGCGCTCTCTTCAGCCGCAGCGGCTATTGTTTCGCTTGCCTGATGAAGATCTTCTATTTCGTCGACGGTTAATTTAATATTTTCAATAAGTTTCTCGGCATCCGCCACTATTTTTTCAATAATATTTCCGATTTCCCTCATTTCCGCGGCAAGTTTTAAAGATTCTTGTGAAAATTTTTCTATATCTTCTTTAATCTTTCCCATATCGTTATTTGCATTATGTATTTTTTCCTGAATGTCGTTAACAAGAATACTGATTTTTTCGGCATATACATTTGATTTTTTTGCCATTGCCCTGATTTCGCTCGCCATTACGGTAAAACTTCTTCCGCTCTGCCCCGCGCGTGCAGCTTCAATCGCCGCATTTAATGCCAGAAGACCCGTTTTTTTGGATAATTTAGTTATAAGTTCTACTGCATCGTTTATCTGTTTACTGGCATCTAAAAGTTTTTTGGCTTTTAACGAAATTTCTTCAGCTTTTTGAGAAGTGTTTTTTAAGCTTTCGCTGGCTTCTTCAAAAGAATCTATCGAACTGTTAAGCAAATCTTTAAAATCCAGTATCGTTTCAACCGTATTTTGAACTTCGACCTCTAAATATTTGGAATTTTGCTTAATCTCCGTAATAGCACTTAACGTCTCCTCTGCGGCTCCGGCACTTTCCTCGGCAGCCGCCGCTATCTGTTCCATAGTGCCTTTCAGTTCTTCAATTGCAGCCAGACCTTCAGCGGTTTTTGTATGTAATTTTTCAGACAAATTTTCCAAATCGCTTTCCATGATTTCAAACTCTTGATGAAAATTTTCATTGTTGGATACTTCTTGCGGCAGTGTTTCGTTATTTATTTCTTTTTCCTCTAAAGAAACAAATCCCATTTACAGCTCCTTTGAGTAATTTAAGAAGCTGAATTTGTAATTTTGATTAAAAAATTCACAAATACCTTAATAAAAACTACTTACAAAAACAACTTCTTATAATAATCTTATCAAAAAAAATATAAAAAAAAGTGAAGGAAACGTTAGTTTAATTTGAAGATATTTCAAAAATAAACACCTCTTATTGAATACTCTCTTCCTGTATTCTGAGTTTGGCAAAAGTCTGTGAAAGAGGAATAAATTCGTTTTTAATTACGTCTATAGTTTCTTTTTTACCTATCAAAAGAACTTCATCGCCTTCTTTAATGGAGGTAATTACGGAGTTATGAAGCCATCTTCCGTTTCTGAACACATACAGAATTTCCGCACCTCTGTATTTTTTGAAAAGATCCCCTTCGTTTAATTTAACTTCTTTTGTAAATGTTCCGAAAAACACGTATTTATTGTCGCCTACTTCAACCGCTTCGCCTTTTTCCAAAAGACTTATGATATCTTCCCTTTGAACGACGGCTTTTTTCAGATTTAATATTTTAGAATGGCAGATTAAAATATCTCTTATTTTGTCCATCTGATATGAAATCGAATACTCTTTATTTAACAGCTGAGCTTCATACAGTGAAATATATTTTGGCTGTATTATTCTTGCAAGCATATTATGCACTATATACGCACTCAAAACACCAAGAGTAGTCGGAGCTAAAAGACTGTACCCTCCGGTCATTTCCACAACCATAATAATAGTCGCAAGAGGCGTTCTGGCTGCCGCTCCAAATACGCTGGCCATTGCTATTATTACAAAAGCTGCAATCGGTGCATGCAGAAGATATCCAACAAACGCCCCTAGCATTGCTCCTATAAACAGAGACGGAGCAAACACCCCTCCGCTGCCCCCGCTTCCGACTGTAAACGAAAAAGCAAGAATTTTGGCAATTAGCAAAAACAGAACAAAATATCCAAGCATATTTCCGTTTATACTCTCTTGTATAAACCCGTAACCGCCGCCTAAAACTTCAGGAAAATACAAAGCGATAATTCCCACAAGCAGTGCGCCTATTGCCGGTTTTACATGCGGTTTTACAGGTAATGATCTGAAAAAATCCCTCACACCGTAAAACACATTAGGAAGTATTAGTCCGATAGCTCCGCTTGCTATCCCCAGTATTACGATTTCAAGATACGTTTTAACTTCCGTAACCTGCACGTTCGGAACGTGAAAAATAGGCTCCCAACCAAATAAAAATCCGGTAATCGTATATGCTATCAATGGACCGAAAAGAAGATATATGAGCTCTCTAGTTTCGAATTCATTATCCGCATACAAAACTTCAATCGCAAAAATAGACGTGCCTAAAGGAGCTTTAAATACGGCACTAAGCCCGCTGGCCATACCGATAAGCACATATATCTGTCTTCTTTTCCATCCTACTTTTCTAAAATTCGAATATAAAGACCCTACCCCTGCGCTAAAAAGTGCAGTCGGTCCTTCTCTACCGGCACTTCCTCCCGTACCGATAGTAACAGCTGATGCTATTATTTTTACAGGAACAACCACTCCTCTTAAATATCCGCCTTGTCTGTGAAACGCTCTAATTACGGTATCTGTTCCGTGCCCTTCTGCTTCCGGCGCAAACGTATAAACCAAAAATCCGCTTATAAGCCCTCCGGTCACTATTACGATTAAGAGCATAACCGCGTTATATTCACCGTAATTTGTATAATTTGATAGTAATTTAATTGTATCCTGAGGAATATAACCGACTAAATAATCCAGAGAAAATTTGCTGATAAAATGAAGAAGCACAATAAAAATCTGAGCACACACCGAACCGATAATACCAATAATAAACGTATCTATGATTAAGGAATAATCTTTTTTAATTTTTTTTCCTTTAAATGAATTTTATGTTTTACAGTAGTTTTGACGAGCTGACAACTTATTTTTTATTATAAATCGAAAATTTTGAAAAGTAAACCGATATAAGTTATTTTAATACAAATTTTAAAAAATTCAATATTTTTTTAAGTCAAAGCATTTATAACGTACTATATTTAAATCAAAATCGGCTAAAAAACATTAATTTATATATTATTTAATTTTTTATCTATTTTATTAAAATATTAATATCCGTATTACCAATTTTCACTAAAACTGCTGAAAAAAACTGATAAAAACTCATAAGTGCCTGACACTTATATTTATAACAACAAAAAAAGAGAAGATTAAACTCCGGCTTCTTCTCTTCTTTGTAAATATTCCCAATATGCATCAACATTTTTTTGCCATTCTTCAATAATCCATTTGTTTTCCGGTTTAAACAGATGGCTAAATCTTCCCTGTCTGCTTAAATATTCTTCAATAGGAAGTTTGTTTTTAGGTCTGTATGTAATTGTTAATTTGTGACCGTCTTCAATTTCATATAGAGGGAATGCACAAGTTTCAACCGCAAGGTCCGCGATTTCAACAGTTTCTTCAGGTTTAAATTTCCACTCAGTTGTACAAGGGCTTAATGCATTAATAAATGTCGGCCCTACTGTACTAATTGCTTTTGCTGCTTTAGTTGCAAGGTCTTTCCAGTGTTTAGTACCAGGAATAGCAGTTGCAACATAAGGACATCCATGTGCGGCCATAATCATAGTTAAATCTTTTTTTCTCTGTTTTTCACCATAGCTTACTCTACCTCTAGGTGTCGTTGAGGTGTGTGCTCCTATTGGGGTAGAGCTACTTCTTTGACCACCAGTATTTGCATAGTTTTCATTATCCAAACACACATAAAGAAAATCGTGACCTCTTTCAGCTGCACCTGAAAGTGACTGGAATCCGATATCATAAGTACCGCCGTCACCACCGAATGCAACGAATTTTACTTTTCTGTCTTCGTTATAAAGTCTGTTTTTTCTGCTTAATGCACTGTACATAGCTTCAGCTCCGGAAATTGCAGCCGCAGCATTTTCAAATCCGATATGAAGCCAAGACACATCCCATGAAGTATAAGGATATATAGCCGTACAAACTTCAAGACATCCTGTCGCAGTAGAAACGACCAAATCATCATCAGTTGCATTTACAACTTCTCTTACTATCATACTATGCGCACATCCGGGACACAGTCTGTGTCCACCTTGAAATCTATCAGGAGTACATGCGAATTCTTTTAAAGTACCTATATTTTTCATAAAAACTCCTTAATTAAATGATAACTTAGGACCTCTAAGGTTTATGAAACCTTGTAAGTCAGTTACTCTTTTTCCAGCTTTTGCGTTTTCGTTTGTTTCGTTAATTACCTCTAAAATATGTTCAACTGTTGTATCTCTTCCGCCAAGACCGTAAATATAGTTAGTCATAATTGCATTTTGTCCGTTTGCAGCAAGCGCACCGGCAACTTCGTTGTAAAGAGCGCCTGTAGTACCCATAGGCATACTTCTGTCTAAAGCAGCAACTGCTTTTACATTTTTAAGTTTTTTAGCTACTTCGTTATAAGGGAAAGGTCTGAATACTCTCGGCATCACAAGACCAACTTTAATACCGTTTTCTCTTGCCCTGTCAACAGCAAGCATTGCAGTTTCATAAGCACTACCCATAACAACAAGGGCAATATCTGCATCTTCGATTTTATAACTTTCTACAAGATTGTGTTTTCTTCCTGTGAGTTCAGCAAATTCATTAAATACTTCCTCAATTACAGAAAAACTGTCCATTAAAGCTTTGTGCTGAGCAGCTTTATGTTCAAAATGCCACTCTTCCTCTGTCTGTGCACCGTAAGTTACAGGATTTGAAGTATCAAGCATAGGATTAAGAGCTTTATAATTTCCTACAAATTTTTGAGCTTCTTCATCCTGAAGTGGTTGAACCACCTGAGCCGTATGAGACACTAAAAACCCGTCCTGGTTAGTTGTAACAGGAAGTCTAACTCTACTGTCTTCAGCAATTTTAAATGCACATAAAGTCATATCATATGCTTCTTGAGGATTGTTAGCAATTAAATGAATCCATCCAGCATCTCTTCCAAGATATAAATCAGCATGGTCACCATGAATATTTAAAGGAGATGCTAATGCTCTATTAACCACTGTCATAACTATAGGGAGCCTCATACCGCTTGCCTGATATAAAACTTCTACCATTAAAGCATAACCCTGAGAAGACGTAGCAGTTGCAACTCTTCCACCGGCCGCTGCAGCACCGACACACGCACTCATAGCTGAATGTTCACTTTCAACCATTACGAATTCACCGTCTACATATCCGTCAGCTAAAAACTGAGCGTAATTTTGAACAATTGGTGTTGAAGGAGTAATCGGATAAGCAGCAACTACATCAACCTGAGCCTGGCGCAGGGCATGAGCAGCCGCCATATTACCGTCCCAAACTTCCTTTGCTTTTAATTCATATCTTTCAGCCATTATCTATCCTTTATTTATCTTTTTTAGGCCACTGTTTTAGAGCCTCTTCATTTTCAACATGTTCAGGGAACATTAAAAGCGATTTAATCGGTGTCGGGCAAACATCAACGCAAACACCGCATCCTTTACATAAATTATAATTAATACCTTTGATTTTAGCCTGTTTTTTACCTCTTTTATTTACAACTTCCTCTACTTCAAAGCAGCTGTCCGGACAAAATACCCAGCAAAAATCACAGTCTATACACAAATCTCTGTTAAATACAGGTTTTTCAACTCTCCAGTCAGCAACTTTATAGTTATATGAATGGAATTTACTTCTTTTTTTTGCTTCCGGATCTTCAAATGATGGTAATACCGCACCAAACTGAATCTGATCCCAAGTCGTTAACATTTCTTTAGGTGTTGCCATAATATCTCCTTAATTTACTTCTTCGTAAGCTCTTTTAATAGCTCTTAAGTTACCGTCAATAATTTTTTGAGGGAATTTTGAAAGAATATCTTCAATTGATACTAAAAAGTCCTCAAAAGGTAAAATTTGTGAAACTTTAATAAATGCCCCAAGCATAGGAGTATTTGGAATCGCTCTTCCGATTTCTTCCTGAGAAATTTTAATAGCGTCAATAGTATAAAGTTTTTTACCTTCAAGATGTTTTGCAATCTTTAAAAGCTCGTCTTTGCTTAAATGTGTTGTAACTATAAATACCGTATCGTCAGTAGTATTGTCTACGATTTCTTCCTGGAATACCAAAGAAGGGTCGATAACCAATACATAATCCGGAGTCATCCATTTTGAATGGTCTAAAATAGGCTCATCGGCGATTTTGTCATATGCAGTCATCGGTGCCCCTCTTTTTTCTGCACCGTAAACTGAGTATGCTTGTACATACTTTCCTGTTCTAGACATAACATCAGCAAGAGCCTTTGCACCTGTTACTGCCCCTTGTCCTGCGCGAGAGTGCCATCTGATTTGTAACATATTTATCCTTTTTTTGTCATATTTTAGCGAATTTTTACTTAAAGTAGTATTAATATAGCATAAATTTCATCCGAAATTATTTCATTTTATTTTATTTGCGCATTTTTATATAAAATGTTACTTTTTGAAATATATTTTTCCGTATATACAGCTCTTTTATGTATAAGTTTTAATTAAATCACATGCATTTTTTTACATGTTTACAGTTTTAGTGCTATAATAATCAGTTGTAATTTTAGAAAAAGGCTATATATGAACATATTAATAGCAGGTGCCGGAAAAGTCGGATATAACGTCGCAAAAGCCCTGTCACACAAACATAACGTGGTAATTATAGACAAAAACGAAAAAGCGCTTGAAATACTTAAAGAAACACTTGATGTTATGACCATATGTGCGGATTTGAGAGATTCAAGGGCATATATGGGGCTTGAAGAAAAATTCGACTTTTTTATTGCGGTAACAAACAATGACGAAATCAATCTTATCTCAACGATAGTCACAGAAAACCTTATAGATATAGAAAACACCATAGTCAGACTTACAAATACATCATACATATCTACAAACTTCCAAAAACTGAATATTAACAGACTTATTTTCCCATATAAATTATCGGCTACGGCAGTGGCAAAGCTAATTGAATTTCCTAAAGCCAACAATATAAAAGAATTTCCTTTTAACGATTTTATACTTCTGTCATTAACGGTTCAAAAACCGGAAATAGACAAAGTTTCCGCTATTAACGATGAAGACGTAATAGTAATAGGCGTACAAAGAGGAGAAGAGTTTCTATTTTTAAACGAAGAAGACTACATTGAAGAAGAAGATCTTCTTTATATTTTAGGTGAAAAAGAAAAACTAAAAAATATAATAAACAAACTTGACACCGTTTCACCAGAGGTTATACAAAATGTACTTATATACGGTGCAAATCCTCTGGGTATAGAAATAGCCAAAATACTGATATCTTTCAATTTAAACGTAAAAATACTAGAAAAAGACGAAGCGCAGGCTACAATAGCAGCGGAACTGCTCGGAGAAGAGGCAATGGTAATCAACTCATCTTATGAAGACGAGGAGATGATTATTAACGAAGGCCTTCACTATTCAGACATAGCCATAGCCGCTTCGCTTAAAGACGAAAGCAACATTATCAAGTCCCTTCAGGCAAAAAAACTCGGAATCAAAAAAATAATAACTATCAATAATAACTTAAATTACTATTCTCTTATGCACTCATTAAAACTCTCAACTATAAGAGGGCCTAAAATCGCTGCTTATTACGAAATACTGGAAGAAATAGATTCCAGACTTTTAATATATGAAAGATTTTTCTTAGGAGCCAAAGGCAAAATATTCATTAAACAGATATTTCAGCCTAAAAAAGTAACTCCTCCTAAGGAAAACAATAAAACTCTTATCATTAGAAACGACAGAATCATCGAATTAAAAGACAAAATGGAACTCGAACCAAACGATATAGTTATGGAGTTCAATTTTTCAGGAAACAGGAAGTGGATAGAAGCTCTGTAAAAAACATACTAAAATTTTTAGCGCTTGTAGGTTTGTTAAACAACCTATTTTTCCTTATTCCCGTAACGACGGGAGTAATATATCATGAAAACATAGACGGTTTTATTTTTTTCACCATTGTGACAACCCTGCTTTTCGGACTTATTTTATACTGGCTAAAAAACCACAAAATCGAAATGAAAATAAAAGAGGCCATTCTCAGCGTGAACCTGGTTTGGCTGATGGTTTCTGTTCTTGCTGCGATTCCTATGATAATGATGACGCATATTTCATTTATAGACGCTTTTTTTGAATCGGTAAGCGGCTTTACTACAACCGGAGCCACTATATATCCAGAGGTAAGCAACCTTCCTAAAACGGTTCTGATGTTAAGAAGCACCACCAATTTTTTCGGAGGTATGGGTATTATCGTTTTAGGAATAGGACTTTTATCCATTATCAACCCGACAGGGACACTCGCACTTTTCAAATCCGAATCCACCGGTATAACCCCCGATAAAATCACTCCGAAGATAAAACACACCGCTCTAATATTATGGATTGTGTATTTTTGTATGATAGTGGCCAACATCGTTCTTTTCAAACTAGAAGGAATGAACTGGTTTGACGCGATCAACCAGGCGTTTGCCTGTGTCGCCACGGGAGGTTTTTCGACAAAAGACAACTCTTTCGGATATTGGATTAACAACCCCTGGATACTGTGGACTGCTATATTTTTTATGTTTATTTCAGGTATGAACTTTATAGCCCATATAAAACTTATAAAAGGCGATTTTTCTGGATATAAAAGCGAAGAGGTTAAATGGTACGTTATAATCTTTTTGGTGTTTTCACTCGCTTTAAGCCTTGTTCATTATTTTCATTCAAACAACACTTTCTTTTTTTCACTTACCAACGGATTTTTTACCATTACCTCAATACTTACCTGTACGGGATTTGCCACAGTCAACTACGATACATGGACGCATCTAGCACAGGCGCTTATTCTTGTAACTATGCTTTTTGGAGGTAATGCCGGAAGCACTGCGGGAGGTATAAAAACCATCCGTTTTGTTGTAATGTTTAAAAACCTTAAATACCAAATCCAGAAAATTCTTTATCCAAATGCAATACTCTCTATAAAAATAGATAAAAAAACGGTCTCAAGATATGTGGTAAACAATGTAAGCGCATTTATATTTTTATATATTTTAACCGTAACCGTAATATCTCTTATTCTGTTTGCGGGAGGGCATGACGCATTAACTTCTCTTTCCGCCACACTTGAATGTGTAGGCAATATAGGTGTAGGCCTTCAGCATGTCGGTCCCGTATACAATTTTTCCGGATTTAGCGGATTTGACAAAGTAGTGCTTGCCATAGGAATGATAATCGGAAGACTGGAATGTTATACTGTTTTGATACTTCTGACCAGACAGTTCTGGAAAAAATTTTAATCCCTTTTTTAACACTCTTTTATATCTGATAATGCTATAATTATACTTTTAAAAATTCCAATACAGGATAAAAAATGGATAAAAACACAATAAAAAATATTCTAAAATTTTTAGCGCTTGTCGGCCTGATGACGGAATTTTTCTTTTTAATACCTATGATTACGGGAATAATATATCATGAAAACATTAAATCTTTCGTGTTCTATTCCACAGTAAGCACCTTTATATTCATACTTATACTTCTGTGGCTGAGAAACCACGAAATGAAAATGAAAATCAAAGATGCCATTTTAAGCGTTAATCTCGTATGGATAATGCTTTCCACCTTAGGTGCAATACCTCTTATGCTTGAAACACATGTTACTTTCATAGACGGATTTTTTGAAGCCGCCAGCGGATTTACTACAACGGGTGCGACTATATATTCGGATATAGCCGACCTTCCTAAAAACATTTTGATGCTCAGAAGCACCATGCACTGGATCGGCGGTATGGGTATTATCGTGCTCGGAGTCGGTCTTTTATCTTTAATCAACCCTACCGGATCACTAGCCCTGTTTAAAGGTGAATCTACCGGAATCACACCCGATAAAGTAACTCCTAAAATAAAACATACCGCCCTTAAACTATGGGGAGTATATTTTACTATTACGTTTATAGACGCATTGTTGCTTAAATTTGAGGGAATGAGTCTTTTTGACGCCATCAACCATGCGTTTGCAACCATATCGACGGGCGGTTTTTCAACCAAAAACGAATCAATGGGCTACTGGCTTCACAACCCTTGGATACTCTGGACAACAACGTTTTTTATGTTTATTTCCGGTATAAACTTTATAGCGCACATTAAACTCCTAAAAAAAGATTACAGCGGGTATAAAAGCGAAGAAGTTATCTGGTATACAGTTATTTTCATTGTTTTGTCAATCGGAGTGAGTATGGTTCATTATTTTAACACTCATGATTCCCTTTTTTATGCTTTAACGCACGGATTTTTTACAATAAGCTCCATTCTTACTACTACAGGTTTTGCAACGGTGGATTATTCGCAGTGGGGTCAATGGGCGATAGCCCTCATCTTTATAGCGATGCTTGTCGGAGGTAACGCCGGAAGTACCGCCGGAGGGATTAAAGTAATCAGGTTTGTTGTAATGTTTAAAAACCTTAAATACCAAATTAAAAAAACTCTTTTCCCTAACGCCATTATATCCGTAAAGGTAGATAATAAAACCGTCCCTCAGACAATTATCAACAACGTAAGCGCATTTATATTCTTATATATTTTAACAGTGACAGCCATTGCGCTTTATTTATTCGGAAACGGTTACGACACGCTTACCTCCCTAAGCGCGTCAATAGCCTGCGTAGGAAACATAGGACCTGGATTCGGACATGTGGGGCCTGTAGATAATTTCGCGTTTTTCACACAGACACAAAAATTTGTACTGGCAATAGGAATGATAATCGGAAGACTTGAATTTTTTACCGTATTAATGCTTTTAAGCAGAGATTTCTGGAAAAAGTTTTAATCTCTTTTTCCCTTTATATAAAGAACCGCTTCATATGCGTTGTCTTTTATTATTTCAGCACATTTTTTCATATTATGTAAAGATTCATATTCCCATTTAACACCTATATACTTAACACCCGCTTCTTTGGCGCTCACCATATCAAGACAGGTATCACCTATCATCCATGTTGCCTCTTTAACGGCGTTCATTATATGAACGGCTTTAAGAACGGGTTCAGGATGAGGTTTTGGGTTTTGAACGTGTTCTCTGCCTATTAAAACCTCAAAATATTTCATAATTCCAAAATGTTCTAAAAGCTCCTTTGAATACTCTCCGGTTTTTGTCGTAACAATTCCGAGCCTTGCAAATTTCGAAGCTTCCGTTACGGCTTCTTTAGCAAAAGGAAGCAGCACCGTTTTTTGTTTTGAAATCTTACGGTAATGTTTTTTATACGCATCAACATAATCCCATACTTTCTCTTTTTCAACGCCTAGTTTAGAAAACATTACATCAAGAGGCAGGCCTATAAGTTTTTTTATCTCTTCATCTGCGGGAGGTTCTTTTCCAAACGACTTAAAAGAGATGCTAAAACCTTCGAGAATGGCTTCCGTAGAATCTATAAGCGTTCCGTCAAGATCAAATAAAATCACTCTCACACCAAACCTTTACTTCTTTTTTTACTTCAAATATATCTTCTATATTGTTAATATCTATATTTTCAAATTTTTTAACTGCCTGCAATATCGTGCTGCTTATGGCAGAAAAAGATATTTTATTTTGCAAAAATCTCTCAATGGCAAACTCATTGGCCGTATTTACAATAACCCCCAAATCAGGTTTTTCCAAAAGCAGATCTTTAATATCCCATACGGGATACCTCTGCGGTTCTATTTTTCTAAATTCTAAATTTCCTACTTCTAAAAGATTTACCGGTTCTAAAATCTCATCGCAGACCTCATCCATAACAGCATAGGCAATAGGCAGTTTCATATCCGTTTTACTTATATGGGCGGTGGTTGAACCGTCATTCCATTCTACAAGTGCGTGTATTACGGATTTTGTTTCTATAAAAGCGTCAATATCGGAAGTGTTAAAAAGCCATTTTGCTTCAAGCAGTTCAAAAAGCTTATTTACCATTGTTGCCGAATCTATAGTTATTTTGACACCCATAGACCAGTTAGGATGATTAAGAACGTCTTTAAGAGTCGCTTTTTTGATATCTTCCATATCCCAGTCTCTAAGAGCCCCTCCGCTTGCGGTTATATAAAGTTTTTTTGCATTGCATTTTTCACTTTTTACTTTAGACTTTTCATTTAAAAGATACCAAAGAGCGAAATGTTCGCTGTCGACAGGGGTTATTTTTGCAGTATCTATAAATTTACCGGCGTTTACAAGAGATTCTTTATTTGCAAGCGCTATTTTTTTATTGCATTCCTGTGCTTTAAGAGTAGGTTTCAGTCCGGCATCTCCAACCAGCGCGTTTACAATCAGCGGGCTTTTTACACGTTCAATAATTTCAAGCAAAGCCTCTTCGCCGTATAAAACATCTTTAAATTCTATTTTTTCAGCCGTTTTTTTATCTTTTACGACAACGTATTTAGGTGAAAATTCTTTAATCTGTTTATTCAGAAGCTCAAAATTGTTTCCTGCAGCCAGAGCTTCTATTTCCAAACTGTATCTTCTGGCTATTTCCAGGGTATTTACACCTATACTTCCCGTAGAGCCTAAAACAACCAATTAAGCCCCCATTAATACAAACATTACAGGTGCGGCAAACAGATAACCGTCGATTCTGTCGAGTATTCCTCCGTGTCCCGGAAGTATATCCCCGCTGTCTTTTACTCCTGCTCTTCTTTTCAGATAACTTTCAAACAAATCGCCAAAAACGCTTGAGAGACTTACAAGAAGGGAAATAAAAAACGCCTGGAAAAACCCCATAAAATATAACCCTACAAAAGCGCCTATAACAGTAGCGCCGGCCACTCCGCCTATTACGCCTTCCCATGATTTGTTAGGAGACGTGGCGCAAAATCCTTGAGGTATAAATTTTTTTGCAAAATTTTTACCTGTAAAATAAGCCAATGAATCCGTTAAAGCAACTATTACAATAAGCCACCCTATAATTCCCATTGAGTTTTTTACATAAAGGGCATATAAAATCATTAAAGAAACTAAAGGATACAATACCGGAGATAAAATCTTTAAGTCTTTCTGATAATAAGCTATATACGATGCGCTTACAATCACTCCGAAAACAGCGGCGGCCAAAGGATTTATTATTAAAGAAAGAGCAACAGACGCAGCCGCAATATAAAAAATCTCCCTCTCTTCCGTTTTAAAAAGTTTTTGAGCTTCTAAAACGCCTCCAATAGCAATAGCTCCGATAAACAGTCCCGTTACAAATCTGTTATCAATTATTCCTACTAACAATAAAATGACTATCAGTACCAGTGACGTTATTAAACGTTCTTTCATTAAATTCCTTTTTTCTAATTATACTATATTAAAGTTTTGAAGTGGAGAAGCAGCTAAGCTGTAAAGACGGCAGTGTCTTGACAACTTAACCGCTTACTTACTTTACAGACTTGTGCTGTTAAGCTTTTAAATCTATATGTCTGCTTTCTCTTTCTATTTCTTCTTTGGAATCGTCTTCCGGAAGAATTTTTTCAGTCTGTTCCACAGGTCTTACTTCTTTAACTTTAAGCTCTTTTTCTTCATTAATTATTTTCTGTGTCTCTTTGCTTATCTGCTCTCTGGCAATATTATCGGCAGCCATTGCGGATGCCACATGCATGTTTTGATTTATTAATGTCACTTGTCCTATTAAGCTCATATTTTTACCTTTACAGTCGAATATTTGCCATACTCTACGTTAGCGCCATCTTTGACCTTTACAAATTTTCTTTTAGTATAATCGACATTTCCTTCATTTTTTTTAGAAAACGCAACTGCTAGTTTTGCAGCCTCGTTTATTACCTGCTGAGGAATGGAGAGTTTATTGTTTTTTATAATTACATGCGCACCCGGATAATCTTTAATATGCAGCCATAAATCATTTGCGTTTGCCGTTTTTAAAAGTTTTATATTTCCTTTTTCATTTTTTCCGACCATTATTTTATAATCGTCTATAAAAAACTCGGCAACATTTTCATCAGCGCTTTTTTCTTTTTTAGGAGGCCTGTAATAGTTTAAACTTCCCAAATCCTGCGTTTTTTCAATAAGTTTTTTATAATTTTCCAAAAACTCAAGCTGAGAATTTAGATGTCCTTTTTCTATATGAAGATTTTGGGCTTTTCTTTTAGCCTTTTTGGCAAGGCTGTAAAAATAATTTCCCACTTCGTTGACGTTTTTCAGCTCAGGCAGCGGAATTGTTATTTCATTGCCTTCGAAGTCATATGTTTTAAGCTCTTTGCTGTACGGTTTAATCTGATACAGATTAGCCATTGAAATATCGGCGTATTTTTTATAAAGTTCCGCTTTTTCAAGAAGTTTCTGTTCATCGTCGAGTTTTGAGAGTTTTTTTTGGATCTCTTTTATTTTTTTATTAATACGGTTAATTATCGCTTCTTTTTTCTGTTTTAGGCGGTTTTGGTATTTTTTTTCAAAAAGATCTTTTGTGTAACTTTCAAGATCTTCTATTTCAAACTCTTTTTCCTTAATTTCAAAAGGCGGTAGTTCCTCAAGTTTAACTCCCGGCTTTACAACCCTCGAAGACTGGCTTTCGCTTATATGCCTCAAAGATTCTATCACTGTGTCGTTTTCATCAAGAATAATGGCGTTTGTATACCGCCCCGTAAATTCAAATCTTATTTTTACTCTCTCTTCTTTAAAACGGTTCTGGTTTTTGGCCGTAATTGTAAGAATCCTTTCTTTCACCTCAACGTTCACAATTTCCGCTTTTGTAAACTTTTTTTCTAAAACAATGTCAAAAGGCGCCTGAAACTTGCGTGAGAGAGGATAGTCTATATTTATATAAATATCCCCGCTACCTTTTGTAAGGTCAAAATAATACTTGTCTTTGTCAAACTGCATTAAAATCAGGTTTTCATCAACCCTGAGCGCCCTTTTAATATATTTATATTTCTTTAAATTCTGGGCAATTTTTTTTAATACGAACGCTTTCAATCTTTACCTTTTTATTTTAATACCATCCACAATTTACCATCAACCGTTAACCATCCACCATCAACTATAAACCATCTACTATCAACTATTTACTATCTACTATTCTTATCCGCACCTGAAACCGTATTTGGCAAGCTCTATAAATTTTCTTACTTTTCTTTTATCTTTCTTTCCGGGTTCTCTTTCTACGCCGCTGCTGACATCCACACCGTAAAATCCGTATCTTCCGACTTCAAAAACATTTTCGGCAGACAGCCCGCCTGCAAGGATAATATCCGAATTATCCCTTCCTTCAAACCAATCAAGAGCCACTCTTTTACCGCTTCCTCCGTATTCCGGAACATAAGCGTCGACTATTTTATACTCTCCCGCAAATTTTTCAATATCGTTTTTTTCTTTCGCACGGATTACTTTTATATGCCTGCACTTAAGACTTTCATAAAATTTATCATCCGCCTCAAAATGTATCTGCGCAAGATCCGCTTTCGTGTAATTCATCACTTCGTTTACATACTTAGCATCCACATTTACAAAAAGAACCGTTTTAGTAACAAACGGAGGCAGTTTGGTAATTATCTTTTTTATCTCTTCCGGTTTTATAAACCTTGGAGACTTCTGATATGTCACAAACCCTAACGCATCCGCTCCCGCGTCACAGGCCAGTTTAGCGTCTTCATAATTAGTAATGCCGCAGATCTTTACCCTCATACCCTGAGACTCTCTATGGCTTTTTTATAATCTTCTTGTTTAAAAACATAACTTCCTGCTACAAGTATGTCGGCTCCGGCTTCTTTAAGCAAAGGAGCGTTTTTATCATTAACGCCTCCGTCTATTTCTATTAAAAGATCAGGATTTTTACGCTCTGCCAAATTTCTTAATTCTTTTACTTTATCAAGTACTTCGGGAATAAACTTTTGACCTCCAAATCCCGGATTCACGCTCATCAAAAGCACCATATCCACATCCGCCGCTATATTTTCCAAAAAGCATACAGGAGTTGCGGGATTCAGCACCACAGCCGGACGGATCTCTTCGCTGCGTATTTTTTGAATAACTCTGTTTATATGTTTTTCTTCTTCTATATGAAAAGAGATAAATTCGGGTTTGATATGTTTATAAAGATCTATAAAAAACGGTATGTTCTCAACCATAAAATGTATATCCAAAGGTTTTGTAGCCACTTTGGCCACAGCATCAACAATCATAGGACCCATTGTCATATTCGGCACAAAATGCCCGTCCATTATGTCTACGTGTATATAATCGGCACCGGCTTCGCATACCGCTTTTACATCATCCGCCAAATTTCCAAAATCAGCACTTAAAATACTAGGAGCTATTTTCATTTTTTACCTTTTACTTGATTTCTACCACTGTTTTTCGCTTCATATAACGCTTCATCGACTCTGTTTATAACGTCATTTTCATTTTCACCTTTTTTAAATTCAGTAACCCCGGCGCTTATAGTGATTTTTAAACCGTCAAAATCGCTGTTTTCTATAATTTTTCTTAATTTTTCAGCAATTTTATGCGCCGCGTTAAAAGAAGCGTTCGGCAGAATAATAACAAATTCTTCGCCTCCCCATCTACCGAATAAGTCGCTTTTTCTGATATTTTCTTTAATAATTCTGGCTAAAGAGGCAAGTACCAGATCCCCTTTTTCATGTCCGTGTTTGTCGTTTACCTGTTTGAAATGGTCAATATCAAAAAATATTATGCTTCCGTCTGTTTCTTTTATTTTTTTATGAAACAGTTTTTCAATAGTGCCTCTGTTGTAAATTTTGGTAAGTGCGTCGAATTCCGATTTCAATTTGTAATTTTTAGCTTTATATACGACAAAAACTATTACGATTATAAGAACCGCGATAATAAGATAAAACCATACGCTAAAACCGTTTTCTTTTATATATATTTTTTCACCGATATATTTGGAAATAATTTTATTTTTGTCATATACGGAAAGACTGTCTATGGCTTTATTGATTTTATCCCTTACGCCTTTTAAATTTTTTCTTAACATAATCTGAAGTTTAAACGTAAACGGCGTCTTAAAATAGATTCTCATATCACCTATGTTTTTTTGATTAATAAGCCAGACGATAGTCGGAAGCACATCCACCACACATTCCGCTTTTCTATCTCTTACAAGTTCAAATGCGTCTATTACGCTTTTAGCGGGCACATAATTTAAATAAGGATAATGCTGTTTCATCATTTTATGGGCGGTGTAATGATAACCGACAGCCAGTGAGGTGATATCGTCAATTTTTTTAATGCTAAGCCCGTTTCTGCAGGCTATAGCCAAAGGAAACTCAACATAAGGTTTTGAAAAAATCGCATACTTTTTTCTGTCCGGCGTTTCGGATGTGTTAGGCGTAATGTCGTACTGTTTATTTTTAATTCCGTTTAAAATTTTTATCCAGATCGGCTGCGTAATAATTTCATAATCAAGCCCGGCCCTTTTGGCTATAAGCCTCCAGAAATCTATACCTATACCTTTAAGTTCCCCTTTAACTTCCAGCTCAAAAGGAGGCCAGTACGGAGTTACCGCTACTTTAAGTTTTTTTGCGACTATTTCTTTAAACATATCATCGTACATTGAAGATAGATGAATCTTTTTATTTAAATAATATCCGGTGAGAATAAGAGAAGAATTCGTTTTTGATTTAGGAAAATAAGCATTTAAAAACGACGCGGCGTTTTTATTGTTTTTAAGAAACTCCCTGCTTGCTACGAGATAATATTTATTATATTCAAGCCCCAACTTATCCAAATCGTAAAGAAAAACGTTTTTTACATATATTTTTTTTGACGTAACTATTGCGTCGACTTTGTTTTTTTTGAAATCATCAAGGCTCGCGGTAGTATATTTAACATCCCCGAACACTTTAAAAAGTACTTTCGCAGGTAGATTCGCATTTGCGACCACTCTTATATCATTAAGGTTTTTATGTGAGAGAATATATGTTTTCAGTTTTCCTATACCTGAAATAACGCTTAAATTATGTTCCATTATCAATGGAAGTTTGTCATAGCTTAATATATAAAAGCCGTTTTTGCTTAAGTGTTTAAACTCTTTCTTTACAAACGGCTTGGGAAGTTTTTGTTTAAACTCTTTATCAACATACACATTAACGTTTATATCCGCATATAAAACAACTATACTGAATAAAATAGCTAAAAACTTCATTAATCCCCTTAACAGTATCTTTTAGTTATACAGCTGTAATTTTCTATTCTTCTGTCTCTGAAAAACGGCCATATTTTTCTTATTTCGGCAGCCTGTTTCAAATCTATTTCCGCTTCAATAATTTCTTCTTCAAACGATCCTTTTGCTATTTCTTCACCCTGGGGACCGAATATGAAACTGTTGCCCCAGAATTCTATACCTCCGAGCACCCCGCTTTCATCTTTTTCTTTTCCTACTCTGTTTACCGCCGCCACATATACGCCGTTTGCAACGGCATGGCCTCTTTGAACGGTGGTCCATGCGTTCAGCATTTTGTCTTTTTCTTCAGGGGTGTTTTCTTTTTCACAAAGTTCATCCACCCTGTCTTCAGGACACATTAGCCATCCTATTGCGGTAGGATAAATAATTATTTCCGCACCTTTAAGAGCCATAATTCTGGCAGCTTCCGGATACCACTGATCCCAGCATACAAGCACGCCAAGTCTTCCCACACTCGTATCTACAGGCTCCATTTCATCACCTGGAGTAAAGTAAAATTTTTCATAAAACCCCGGGTCGTCCGGAATATGGTTTTTTCTGTATTTTCCGGCCACATTTCCCCTGTCAAAAACAACTGCCGTGTTATAGTAAATACCGTCCATCACCTTTTCGAAAAGACTTGCGACAAGGACAATGTTTTTTTCCTGACTGACTTTTCTCCAAAATTCCACATCTTCTTCAAAGCTTTCAGCATAATCGAAAAATTTCGTATCTTCGCTTTTACAGAAATATTCATTCTGGTGAAGTTCCTGCAGTATTATCAGCTCGCCTCTGGCTTTAGCTATCATTTCGAGCGTATGCTTTACGGTAGCTTCTTTAGAGCCTTTATATTCCTGCTGTATTAAGGAAATTTTCATCTTAAACCTCAAAATCTTTTATCATTTCGTTAAGTTCAAAAATATTTCTTGCCATAGAATCAAATTTGTCTATAATCTCCTGCAGCGACCCCATAAGCTCTTTCACTTCGTTTTGTGTATTTTCTATATCCATATTCATGTTGTGCACGTTTGATTTTATGAGATTAATAACAGCCGTAATTTCACTCGCGCTTTTTTGCGATTTTTCCGCTAGCTTTCTAACCTCATCCGCAACTACCGCAAACCCTCTTCCGTGTTCGCCCGCTCTTGCGGCTTCTATTGCCGCATTTAAAGCAAGCAGATTGGTCTGGTCTGCTATGTCTTTTATTATATCTACCATTTTTTCAATCTCGTTCATTGACTCGCTAAGCTCGTTTGCTCTGTTGCTGACTTCCATCTGTGAAGGCAGAAATTTGGTTTCATTCCACTCAAGAAGCCTGTTTAGTCTGTCAGAAACATCTTCATAAACCTCTTTTACAAGATTTGAAGAATTTCTAAGCGAAACTACAAGACTGCTAAGCGTTTTTTGTATCTCTTTGATAGGCTCTTCCAGGATTTTAAAATCATTCCCTTCGGAAATAGTAAATTCCGTATTCAGTTTATGATTGGAAATATGTTCCAATACTTTAATCAGTTCATTTGCCTCTTTTGCAAAAAATTCTTTTCTGATTTCCGCTTCTTTTTTTCTTTCAGCCATTAAGTTTCTAAGGCTAACATAAGTTTTTACTACCTCTCCGTTTTTTACGATAGGCTCGATGTAAACATAAACGGGAATTATTTCTCCGTTTTTGGTCATAATTTCAGCCACGCCTATTCCGCTTTTTTTCTCACTGTCGTATTTCCCGACCAGTTTGCACACTTTACACTCTTTAGGATTTTTAGGCCATAATATTTTAGGCGCCTGAGGAATGTCCAGATTTTTTATTTCATATTCGCTAAATCCGGTTAAATGTTCAAACTCTTTATTCCAGACAATCATTTTTCTTTTCGGATCAACTGCAAAAAGCGCTACAGGGAAATTCTGAATAAAATAATTAAATTCATAACTTATATTTTCAAGGTACTTGATAATAAAATCAAGCTTTTCTTCCGTTTTACTGCATTTATCAAGCCCTTCCAAAAACGTTTCGTCTATAACCTTTGATTTCAAATCTCTAATACATTCATCTACTTTTTCCCTAATATCAGGCACTTTTTTATCTTCTTTTTTTCCGAAAAACATTTTCATCCTTTTGTGCGGTTTCCTATATGTTAATTATATCACAAATGAATTACATAAAACTGATATAAAAATTGATATAATTTGATAAAAAAGGAGAATAATGGCAAATCTGTTAATAATAGGCGCCGGCGGAGTCGGAAGAGTGTCTGCTTTTAAAGCGGCCCAAAACACGGACGTTTTTGAAAAAATAGTTCTGGCAAGCAAAACCAAATCAAAATGCGATGATATCGCTGCTGACATTCAAAACAGACTCGGCGTTCAAATCAAAACATATTCCCTTGACGCAAATAAAAAAGAAAATGTTATAGAACTTATAAGAAAAGAAAATATTGACATTATCTGCCATGTGGCCCTTCCTTACCAAAATCTACCTATTATGCACGCATGTATCGAAACAGGATGCGCATATCTCGATACGGCACTAGCTGAAACGGAAGACAATCCTGATACATATTACGATCTTCAGTGGGCGCTTGACGAAGATTTCAAAAAAGCCCATACAATGGCTCTTTTAGGATGCGGTTTTGATCCGGGAGTCACATCTGTCATGGTTAAATACGCAGCGGATTATCTGCTGGATGAACTTGAAGAAATAGAGATATACGACTGTAATTTCGGAAGCCACGGAAGATATTTCGCTACAAACTTCGATCCGGAAATCAATCTAAGAGAGCTCAATCTGCCAGGCAAATACTGGGAAAACGGTGAATGGAAAACAACAGACCCTTTTGAAATACAGGTAAAACACGACTACCCGGAATGCGGTGACGCAACAAGCATACTTATATGGCATGAAGAGCTTGAAAGTATAGTAAAACATTTTCCTAATTTAAAAAGCGCAAAATTTTATATGTGTTTCAGCGATCAGTATCTTTATCATTTTAATGCTCTTAAAAACGTCGGAATGTTCAGTATAGAACCTATTGAAGTATGTGAAGGAGTAAAAATTTCTCCGCTTCAGTTTCTGGCAAAAGTGCTTCCGGATCCACAGGAGCTTGTAAAAAATTATAAAGGACAGACAAATATCGGTGTAATAGCCAAAGGCAAAAAAAACGGAGCTGAGAAAAAATTCTACATTTACAACATCTGCAATCACGAAAAAGCCATAGAAGAAACGGGAGCGCACTGTGTAAGCTATACAACGGGTGTGCCGGCTATTATCGGATGTAAACTGATGGCTAAAAAGATCTGGTGGGATGAAGGCGTCAAAAATGTGGAAGAATTTGACGCAAAACCGTTTTTTGAAGAAATGGAAAAAGACGGTCTTCCTATAAAAGTCATGGAAATCAAGGAGTAACAATGAGCAATCTATTAATTATCGGAGCCGGAGGAGTAAGCCGCGTAGCCACTTTTAAAGCCGCAATGAACAATCATATTTTTAAAAATATCGTTTTGGCCAGCCGTACAAAAAGCAAATGCGACACCATTGCAAAAGACATTAAAGAACGTCTGGGCGTAGAAATAAAAACTTACGAAATAGACGCTATGGACGTAGAAGCGACTGCTAAACTCATAAAAGACACTAACAGCGACATCGTGTTAAACGTAGCCCTACCTTATCAGGACCTGGCTATTATGGACGCGTGTCTTAAAGCAGGAGCACATTACGTGGATACGGCAAACTACGAACATCCGGATGAGGCCAAATTCGAATACAAAGAACAGTGGGCAAAACATGAAGATTTTAAAAAAGCGGGACTTATGGCGCTTCTCGGAAGCGGTTTCGACCCGGGTGTAACGAACGTATTTACGGCATTCGCCGCTCAGGAGCTTTTAGACGAGATTGAATATCTTGACATTCTTGACTGTAATGCGGGAGACCACGGATATCCGTTTGCGACAAACTTCAACCCGGAAATAAATATCCGTGAAATCACTCAAAAAGGCAAATATTACGAAAACGGCGAATGGAAAGAAATAGACCCTATGAGCGTTAAATTCAAATGGAAATATCCTAAAGTCGGAGAGTACCCGAGCTACTTACTATACCACGAAGAGCTCGAAAGTCTTACCAAAAACTTCCCGAGCATTAAAAGAGCCAGATTTTTTATGACATTCAGCGATAATTATCTCTGGCATCTGAATGCCCTGCAAAATGTCGGAATGACAAGTATCGAACCTATTAAAATTGCAGAAGGCTGCGAAATAAGTCCTATGGAATTTCTTAAAAAAGTGCTTCCGGATCCTGCGAGTCTGGGGCCTAGAACGAAAGGACAGACTCACATCGGAGTAGTTGCCACAGGATATAAAAACGGACAGAAAAAAAGATACTACATATACAACATCTGCGATCATCAGTGCGCATTCAGAGAAGTTGGAGCGCAGTGCGTAAGCTATACAACCGGTGTGCCCGCAATGATCGGATGTTTAATGATAGCTACTAAAACATGGTTTGAAACAGGCGTTAAAAACATGGAAGAATTTCCTGCCCGTCCGTTTCTTTATCAACTGAACAAACAAGGTTTACCTTGGTTTGTAGAAGAACTCCCTGCAGAAGGTCTTCCTATAGATAATTAACTTCACACAAGGCTTCTTAGCCTTTCTTACTCAACTTACTTGACTTTATGGAATAAAATAGTTTATAATTACTCTTGTAAAACTTTTAAGGAGGAAAAAATGTTCGTATTAAACAACATCGACAAAGAAAAACTGAAAGAATTCAGTACAATGTCGATAATCACAGGTATTTTAATGGTACTTGCAGGTACATTTGCAATTATCAATCCGTTTGCGGGAAGCGTTGCTTTCGTAATTTTCTTAGGTGCAATGTTTATAAGTAGCAGTATTATTGAAGGATACATCACTTTTAAAGCGCATCAAAAATCTTTAGGCGCATGGTTTAAAGTATTCTTGCTGTTTGTAACAGGTATACTTTTATTAATCTGGCCTGGCAGCGGTATTGCGGCGGTAGCTATTCTTTTTGCGGCGTATTTCTTTATGGACGCATTTGCAAGTTTCGGAATGGCGCTTGATTTAAAACCGTTAAAAGGTTGGGGATTAGCTGCACTAAACGGACTGTTAAGTTTGCTGTTAGGTATCATTATGATCGTAGGATGGCCGTTTAACGCACCGTTTACAGTTGGTATCATAGTAGGTATCAGCTTCTTAATGGACGGTTTTGTATTAATCTATCTCGGTTGGTTATCTAAAAAAGGAGCGCACGATTAATTCGTGTTCTTCTTTTTATTCATTTCTTAGGCCAAAATTTAACAATTGAATATCCATTGTCTTTATGACGCTTATCTTGTTCATTCCATTCATACTCTTCAATATAATCATTCAAAACCGTTGCTAAATATTTAAGTCTGTCTTCAGTAGATATATCAGGCATTTCATCTTTCAAAAACATATACAGATCTTTACCCTGAGCCTTACATTTTTCATGCAGTCTTTTTATATTTTCTATACTCAAATCAAGTTTACCGTGTTGCATTTTACCCCCTTTTTCAATGCTGTGTTATTAACCGCCGTATATTTTATCTCCGATTTCCCTGTATCTTTGATAATAATATTTCACAAATTCATCTGCATCTTTATTTTTAGGATAATAATTTTTATCTTTATAAATAAATCCGTCTAAAAACTCTTTAGCGTCTTTTTTTTCTGCATAATACTGCGCAAGTTTTAAATATGTAGATTTATACCAGCTTTTAAGCTTGTCATAATTAGAATAATCATAATCCAGACTTGCACCGTTAAATTTCACAACTTCCGTTTCAAAAAGTCCCGTTAAATGGATAAGCCCCTCGATATAATAAGGAAGAACTTCATCAACTTCCATCCATGCTATAAGTCCTACAGCCCTTTTTATCGTATCTTCCAAAACGGCTTCTCTTAATTCCGTATCTTCATTCTCAAAAAACGCCATAAGCCCGCCGGTAGTAGCTTTAAACTCCTCTACGTTTTTAAACATTCCAGATTTGTTCATTACGCTTTCCGTATTTTCATCCACCCATAAAATATGTCCGAATTCATGCCCGATGGTCGTAATATCGTAAACTTTTATAAATTTATCTTTATCTTCCAAATCTTTATAAAATTTATCCATAAACTCTTTGCCTAAAATCTCATAGCTTAAAGCCATTTTAGGTCTGGCTTTTATATCTTCATACACTTTGTCTACAAAAGCAAATATTTTTTTGCCTTTTTCCCTGCTTACTATCTCATCGTTAGGAACCACCTGTGCGCTAAAAAGCCCGTTAAACTCCGCTCCGTAAAAAGTAGCCGGAAATGAAATGTACAGCTGTGTTTTATCTATATTCGCAAGTGCGGTATTTAAAAGATTTTCGTTTTTGCAGTATGTTTTATACATTTTGACGATATTTTCTTTTACTTCGCTTTTAAGATTAGGATTTTGGATTCTCACATCAAGCTCAAGCGCAACGGCCTTTCTGTATTTGTCTTCATAATATTCAAGAGGGTGTCCCACCTGGATAGGGGATTTTATATCCATCCAGAGTTTATCAACATCCGCCCATTTTTTTATCAGTTCGTGTCTGTTTTTTTCTAAAAGAGCCATTTTAAGAGCATGGAAATATAAAATCCACTGAAGTTTATATTCATCCTCAAGATTTTCAAGATTCAAAATAAGCTCATCTATCGCCTTTACCGCTTCATTTACTTCATCTTCAAATATTTCGGAATAACATTTTGCAATATAATTGCCGCTTTCGCCTTTTACCAATACAGAATAGCATCTTTCTCCTATTTCTCCGTCGTGCCCTTTATCCAAAAGGTCCTTTTCCAGAAGATAAGCCATAACTTTTGCTTCGTCACCTCCGAATTCTTTACTCAAATCTTCATTTACCGTATGAATGATATGTTTAGTCCAATTAGGCTGCCATTTAGAAAACGCTATCCCTATTTTGTGCACGCCTCTTAATATCTCGGCGTAAAAAGGTCCCACAAACGGTACCATGTTTTGAATCAGTTCTTCATGTTCTTTTAACCAGAAATTTTTTGTCAGCTCATATAAATCAAGCTGAATCTCTTTTATTTCCTCTTCGCTGAAATTCCCTTTTTTGAGAAGATTTAAAATACTGTCTTCACGCAGATGAAAAAATCTTTTTTTAAGACTCAGAAGATTCTCTTCGTTTATTTCAAGCCCGAGCTCTCTTAAAATCGCTTCAAACAAAGCTCTTATATCGTCAGGACATTTTTTAAAATACCCGTTTATTTTTTCGTCTCTTTTTCTTACAACCTCGTAAGCAGCTTCTAAAAACATATTCATCCTTTACCAGTCGTTCCATGAATGGACTTTTTTCGCTATCAGCATTCCGTCCATTCTGTTTAATGCGCTAAATCCTATATCATACAGTTCATTATCGTCCATATCAACTAGAGAAATCATATATCCGCCGTTTCTAAGCGCTCTGAAAAGCGGTTTGATTTCCCTTTTTTTATCACATACGATGAAATGGTAAAACCTTTTTGCACTCAAATCATCATCTAAAACATCTACGTTTTTCTCTTCCGAATCAATTAATTTTTTTAATTCTTCGCTCGTCACACCCACGTTTATATTCGGCTCATATCCTATGATTTCATTAATTAATTTTCCATTATCCATTTTCAATTCTCCACCAGAATTTTTCACTTCTTATACGCTTCCGTAAGAAAAAAGCTCTCTGAATAAAAACGCCTCTACTATATCGTTAATGCTCATTTCTTCCGAAGGCGTCATTAAAGGTTCCGCTCCGGCTTCTAAAAAATCAAAAACATACTCTTCTTTAGGAGTTATAAAAAAATGCACTAACCCCACCAAATCATCCCTGTTATCAACATAATCTATTTTTTCAATCTGTCCGTTGTTTACGAAAACTTTCGCAAATTTTTCAGCCTCGCGGCTTCCAACGCAGATATTGTCTTTAACAGGTATTCCTAAAACAAACATTATTTTAACTCCTAATTTTCATTTCACATTTTTCATTTTTAACTGTTTTATCCTCTTTCTATTTCGCCGTAATAATCGGCAATTCCGTAAGTAAGGTTTCCGACTTTGGTAAATCCAAGCTGCTGCTGCAGAGCTCTTTGGAGATATCCGCTTCTGCTTCCTACATGACAGTAAATAATTATTCTTTTATCTTTATACTGCATCCATTTATCCAAATCATACTGAACCCTGCTTATAGGCAGAAGTTCATCCGTTCCTTTTATTCTCATCATTTGATTTTCAAAAGGTTCTCTAATGTCAATAAGCTTGAAATCCACCAGTCCGGCTTCTCTCGCCTTTAAAAGTATTTCAAGCTCTTCGCCTAAAATCTGCTCTTTTTCTAAAATTCTTTCAAGCTCTCCTACGTTTAAACCTTCAACTTCCCTGGCTTCTTTTTTAGGATGTTCTTTATTATAGTTTTGAGCGAATTCATTAGTACAGAAAATTCCGCAGTGGCATACCCCCTCATTTGGAATCTCTTCTTTTATAGCCTGCGGGCAAGGACAGATTCTGTTATCGCTGCTGACGTATCTGCCGTCTTTCTCTTCTATCGGAAAACATGGACAGAATCTTTTCCTGTAAACAACCTTATTGTTAGTAAGGCCTTTTAAAACTCTCTCGACAATCTCTTCATCCGGATGAAAAGTCCATCCGAACTGTTCAACAGTTTTATGCGCAAACTTTTCTGTTTTAAGAAATTCCTGCTGAAATTCAGGAGAATTTATATCGACTGCTTTCATTATCCCTCCATCTCTTTACATTTTTCAGGATTACAGAAAATTCCGCAGTGGCAGCACCCTTCGGCCACTTCATGGTCTACTGCCGGTTTACAAGGGCAGATTCTGTCTTCTTTGTCTCCCACAGGTATAAAACAAGGACAGTATCTTTTACCGTACATTAATTTATTTCTTGTAAGACCCATAACGATAGCGTCATACACTTCTTTATCCGGATTAAAACACCACCCGAACTGGTCCACTACTTTTTGTACGAATTTTTTTGTTTTTTCTTCTTCTTTTTTAAATTCTTCACTGTTCATATCAACATCGCTTCTTTTAGGCGCTAACATATAATCTCCTTTTTTCCTTGATTTTAGCATATTTCATAAAAAAGTCAAAATCAGACTAATTATATCTATTGATTAATTTTTGTACATTAATTGATTAATTTTTAATCACAAACAGAGCATTCAAAAGAATATTTTAGAATTATAATTACAACATCAAAACACAAAGGAGCGCTTATGAAAAAAATCGAAGCCATTATTAAACCTTTTAAACTTGATGAAGTTAAAGAGGCTTTAATCGAATCAGACATTACAGGTATTACTGTAAGCGAAGTAAAAGGACACGGTAGACAGCACGGACATACCGAACTTTACAGAGGTGCGGAATATGTGGTTGATTTTCTGCCTAAAGTTAAACTCGAAATTTTTGTAAATGACGATTTCGTAGAAAAAACTGTTGAAATTATCACAGAACACGCAAAAACGGGAAAAATCGGTGACGGTAAAATATTTATACTGCCTGTGGAAGAAGCTATAAGAATCAGAACAGGCGAAAGGGGAAGAGATGCTGTTTAGAATTTTATCTTTGCTTGGACTGGCAAGCCTGGCTTTTGCGGGAGAGCCTAAACTCGACAGCGGAAATACCGCATGGATGATGGTTGCAACGGCGTTTGTTATGCTTATGACGCCTGCAGGACTTGCACTCTTTTATGCCGGAATGACAAGAGCTAAAAACGCTCTTAACACGTATATGATGGTATTTTCGGCATTTGCCGTAGCAACGGTTGTATGGGTGTTTTGGGGATATTCTTTGGCTTTCAGCGGCAATATAGCCGGAGTTATAGGAGATTTGAAAAACGCGTTTTTAAACGGTATAAGCTATAACGATTTGGAAAGCAGCGGTTATCCTACGTATGTATTTATCGCATTCCAGGGAACATTTGCAGCTATTACTGTGGCAATCGCAAGCGGAAGTATTATTGAGAGGGTTAAATTTTCGACATGGCTGTTATTCGTTGTATTATGGGTAACATTTGTATATGCACCTGTAGCACACATGGTATGGGGCGGAGGATTTTTAATGAGCGACGGAGCTCTTGACTTTGCCGGAGGTACAGTCGTCCATATGAACGGAGGTCTCGCAGGTTTGGTTGCAGCGCTTATGATAGGCAAAAGAAGAGGATATCCAAAAACTCAGATGATGCCTAGCAGCGTTATACTTACAGCTTTAGGTGCGGCTCTTTTATGGTTCGGATGGTTCGGATTCAACGCAGGTAGCGAATTTGCAGCCGACAATGTAGCCGGAAGCGCATTTATAATGACAAACTTTGCAGCTGCCATAGCCGCTGTTACATGGATTATTCTTGATTATATTAAATTCGGAAAACCAACTCTTTTAGGTGCGGCTTCAGGTGCGGTTGCCGGACTTGTAGCTATTACTCCTGCAGCAGGTTTTGTAGGAATTGTAGGTGCGCTGGTTATAGGCATGGGAGGAAGTATTACAGGATTTTTCGGTGTAACGGTTCTTAAAAAAATATTCAAATACGATGACTCTTTAGATGCGTTCGGCGTTCACTTTATAGCAGGTCTTTGGGGTGCGATCGCAACAGGTATATTCGCTCTTAAAGATTTAGCATGGGACGGTCCTCTAAAACACGGAGACAGATTAGGACAGGTATGGGTTCAGATCGAATCAGTTTTGGTAACAATCGTATTCGTTGCGGTTATGACTGCAGTGGTACTCAAAGTGGCAAGTCTTCTAACAGGCGGAGCAAGAGTAGACGAAGATGCTGAAATAGAGGGTCTTGACTCTGCGGAACACGGTGAAAAAGGCTTCAATCTATAATCAAGTAAAAGAGTTCTTTCTTTTACTTCCTTTTTAAATTCAATATTTCACATTCAGCTTTATAAATCACCAAAAAAAGGCTTACAGTGAATGAACTGCTTGAAATATACGAACAAAACAGATTTTTTATAGAATCATTTTTAAAAGACACCATTTTAAATACCACATCAAATCTTCTTTCAGAACATAATTTGAAACATCTATTTGAATATTTTAAATCTTTAGAACTGATATATGTGGTAGACAATGAGTCAAAAACACAAATTTCTCCTAATTATTACAGAAACAAAGAAGACGGAAACGAAAAAGGAAAATCAAGACAATATCTGTTTAAAAAAATAGATTTCAAAAACTCTTTAATGAGTACGCCTTATAAAAGCTCCGCCACAGGAAATATATGCATTACTTTAGCGATTCCTCAAAATGAAAAAACGCTTTTTTTGGATTTTAATTTAAAAACGCTGCTTGAAAGGCTAAAACTTCTGGAAACCCATACCGTATTTGATTCCACAACCAAGCTGTTTTACGCCCTGAGCGGATTTTTTATGATGTTTTTATCATTTTCAATACTGGCATATTCGGTATACGAAATATTCAAATACGGAGAACTTTCAATTATGTCTTTTTTCAAACCGATAATTTACATCACAATTGCAATTGCAATATTCGACCTTTCAAAAACGCTGCTCGAACAGGAGGTGTTTTTTAAAAGCTTTAAAAAAGACGAAAATATAGAAAAGAAAACGTTTGTAAAATTTATTATTTCAATTCTTATAGCGCTTTCAATAGAAGCGTTAATGCTGGTATTTAAAATATCGTTAAAAAACATATCATTAATGTCGAATGCTTTTTGGCTGTTTGCCGGCATATCTTTAATGATTGCCACACTTACTTTTTTCATAAAAACAAACAAAAATATTTGATATAATCATAAGCAAAAAGGTGCTTATGTTTTTAGCAACTTCGGAATATTTAAAAAAAATAAAAAACATCGCCGATATGTGTAAACAGCTCAAAATAAACGTCTATATATGGGGTGAAAAGGGAGTCGGCAAAACCTTTCTCGCCAAATATATAGCGCCTAATGCCGTAATAAATCCCAAAACCCCCACAATAAACCCAGTTATCTTGGAAGATTTCGATAAAAATCCGGTACTTGAATTTAAAAACAACTTTTTAATAGCCACCGGAACACAGCCTTTAAACAAAGAAATTTTAAAAAAATATTTCACTATGGACATAGAATTAAAACCTCTAAAAGAACACCCGGAAGATATTTACGATTTTATAGACTTATTTAAACAGCAGGCAAAAGAAGAGTTAAAAATCAGCAAAAACATTCACATTGAACATCCGGATATAAGCGAAAACCTGAATTCTTTAAAAAGACAGATCTTTTCAAAATTCCTTCTGCCTGAAAACAAACAGGATGTTTATAAAATTTTAACTGATTATTTTGAAAACATAAATGAAGACTTCACTTATGAAGAAGAACTGAACAATTTTGAAAAAGCCCTTTTTAAAGCGGCAAAGACCAAATATAAAAGCAAACTTCAAATAGCAAACCATCTTAAAATAAACCGAGTTACCTTAACAAAAAAAATGAAGGCTTTAAATGTTTGAATTCTGGTGTGAATACGATATAAATCCGCTTATTATATTCAACGAAAAAGGACATATACAATACTGCAACCAGGAAGCGGAAATTTTTCTGTCGTACGTCAATAAAAAAGAAGTTTACGAATTTGTGATAAACAACGCTCCCGCTAATCCAGGAATAAAAACGGAGTTTAAACACGTTAAATTCAAAGATTTCGAATTTAACGGCTACAGTATAGGCTATAAAGACGATACCAACGTCGGAATAAGATTTTTTATAAACACAAACACCCATTCAATAGAATTAACAGAATTAGAAGAAATAGACCTTTCCATGCTTTTAAATTTTGCAATAGAATATTCCACTCTTAAACAAAACATAACCATTACAACCATGTTCGACCCTTCGATACCTACGATTCTTGTACATAAAAAGGCTCTTTTAGATATAATTTTCGATATGCTTGAAAACCAAAAAGAAGCTATAATTTCAACAAAAATAAACGTCGGCGAATATATTAAAATCAACGATAAAAAATATCAGATTATAGAAATCGGCATAAAAACCAAACCACATAAAACAATAAAATCTCCTTATTTCGAGATTTTAAACAAAGACGACGGATACATAATAAAAATACCACTTATTAAGGAAATAGATGAAAATAATAATACTTGACACCGAAACAACAGGAAACAAAGAAGAAGACAGAATAATACAGTTAAGCTATCTGGTTTTAAACGAAAACCTTGAAATCGAAGAAATACACGACGAGCTTGTAAAGCCTCCTCTTCCAATCAGCTTTGAGGCAATGGCCGTTCATCACATTACGAACGAAATGGTCGAAGACAAGCCTTTAATAAAACACACCGATGCATATAAAAGATTAAAAGAGCTTAATTCACCCGAAAACCTGCTTGTAATACACAATGCCAAATTTGACCTTGATATGCTTAAAAAAGAAGGTTTTAACTCGTTTTTCAAACTTGTAGACACATTTAGGGTTCTGAAACATTTAATTCCGGAAGGCAAGTTTTCACTTCAGTATAACAGATACGCACTGGGACTTTATAAAAAAGAAAAAGAGATATGCGAAAAATACAATATCCAGATTAACGCACACGACGCACTCGGAGATGTAATAGTTTTAGGTCTTTTGTTTGAATATCTGGTAAAAAACTTCGATAAAAGCTTTGAAGAGCTTGCCGATTTGACTACAAGGCCGGTTCTTCACGATAAATTCTATCAGGGCAAATATAAATTTGAAAAAATAAAAGACGTTCTTATAAACGATCCGGATTATATAGAATATATGCTGAGCCTCACGGATCTTGACCCGGATGTGAGATATTCAATAGAACATCACCTTGAAAACCTGGATGAACCTATGGAGTTTAAATTCGGAGTCGGCAAATATAAAGGCATGAAAATAGAAGATGTAGCCGAAATAGATATGCAGTATTTAAGCTGGGCTTATCATAACATGAAAATGGGTAAATGGATGAGAGAAAAAATCGGAGAGATTTTAAACAGAAATTAACCTCCGAGGTATTTCTTCTTAATTTCGTCACTTGCAAGAAGGGCTTTTGCCTCATCTTCCATAACAAGAGAACCGTTTTCCATAACATACGCTCTATCGGCAATTTTAAGAGCAGCCGCAGCGTTTTGCTCTACTAAAAGAATTGTAACGTCGTCGTTTTTGTTTAAATCCACTAAAATCCCGAATAAATCTTTTACGATTATAGGCGCTAGACCAAGGGACGGCTCGTCAAGTACCAGCATTTTAGGTTCACTCATCAAAGCCCTTGCAATTGCCAGCATCTGCTGCTCACCACCGCTCAGGCTTCCTCCGTAGTTGTTTCTTTTTTGTTTAAGTCTTGGAAAAAGTCTAAACATTTCCTCTTTTAGAGTTTCGTAATTTTCTTCATTCGTATATGCTCCGATTTTAAGATTTTCTTCAACGGTTAAGTTAATAAAAATCTTTCTTCCTTCAGGAACCAAAGCCATTCCGTGTTTAACTATTTTGTCAGTTGAAAGTTTAGATATATCGCCTTCTACAAACCTTACTTCACCCTCTTTTTTAACCAGGTTGAAAATAGCACTAAGTGTAGAAGTTTTACCCGCTCCGTTAGCTCCGATAATAGTGACAATTTCACCCGCTTTTACATTAAAGTCAATTCCTCTAACCGCCTCAATAACACCGTATTTTACCTTTAAATTTTTAACCTTCAACATCGATATCTCCTAAATAAGCTTTTATTACCGTCTCATCCTTCATCATATCGGCAGGTTTTCCTTCGAAAATTGTTTTACCGTAATCAAGAACCATTACCCTGTCTGCAATCTTCTGAACGAATTTCATATCATGTTCGATAAAAAGAATTGTTTTTTCTTTTTCGCTTCTAAGTCTGAATACGGTATCAGCAAGTTCGTCCGTTTCTTTAGGGTTCATACCGGCTGCCGGTTCGTCTAAAAGCAGTAAATCAGGCTCGGTCGCCAAAGCCCTTGCAATTTCCACTTTTCTCTGGTTACCGTAACTCAGTGCTTTTGCGTTGTGATTTGCATATTTGTCAATTTTCAAAAATTTCAAAATTTCCATTGCAAGTTCTTTATGAACTTTTTCCTGAGAGAAAAATCTAGGCAGTCTGAAAACAGCTTCGAAAAACGTATACTCAATATGATTGTGAAATCCGATTAAAACATTTTCAAGTACAGTCATTGAATTAAAAAGTCTGATATTCTGGAATGTTCTGGCAATACCTTTTTCCACGATTTTTACAGGACTAAGCCCGGTAATTTCTTCATCTTTAAAATAAACATGTCCGCTGGTAGGTTCAAACGCCCCTGTGATGATATTAAAAAGAGTGGTTTTACCGGCACCGTTAGGACCTACGAGTGCAAATATTTCTCCCTGCTTGACTTCAAAATTAACATCTTTAATCGCCACGACTCCACCAAACTGCTTCGTTACGTTTTTAACTTTTAACATTTTTCTCCTTTAAGTACTCTTCGCCTTTTTTTCTGGCCCATTTTATAAAAACTCTTTTTGTATCTAAAATACCCAAATCTTTATTTCCGACAATATGCTCTTTTAAAGCTTTGGCACAGTAATATGCGTTAGAAAAACCTCTGCCGCCCATACCGTTGATAATATAAAGGCCTTCTAAATAACTAATAAACTTTGGAACCTCTCCTTTAACTATTTTAGGGTTTGATTCCATAGTTTTATCTACATCTATAATTTTACCAACCACAGGAAAATAATCAACACTAGCAGCCCTAAATCCCCCTATAATTTTTGATATTTCAAAATTTTTAATATCAACTATCTCTTTTGCCTTGTTTATCAGCTCATAAGCTTCTTCTTCATTCTCTTTGCATTCCGGACAGTTTCGTTTATGAGTCGCACCTATTTTGATAATTCCTCCGACTTCGGTTAACGAACAGTTTTTATGAAAATGGCAAGGCAGAAAATCTTCTTTTATTCCATCTTCATTCTCAATTCTAAATTCTCCTCTTCCTTCTATTCTTTCTCCCCAGATAGGACGAATATTTATATAAGGGATATCTATTACCGTTTTATGCCCGGTTGCCAGAATTACATTTTTGGCAGTATATCCTCCTACTTTCCAAAAACCGCCTTCTTTTTCCAGTTTGTCAATTTTTTTGATTTCAAAATCTACTTTAATTTTTTCTCTTACCTCTTCAGGGAAAACCACCCCACCTTCTTTAAAGAAAAATCCTCCGTATCTTTTTTCATATGGAAGCCTAATATCTTTTTCATACTGTTTAAATTTTTCTATATCCCTCTCATCTCTTGGCAGAATTGTTACGCCAATTTTATGCGTATCTATACCTTCTTTTTCATAAAATTTTAGAGAATCAACAATCGCCTGGTTTATAAATCTTGTATATGCGGTGTCAAATCCGACTTTAGGAAACAAAAACGCTCCCGCAGCCGCACTTGCTCCGGAAGTCAGTATTCCGTTTTCATCTATTAAAAGAGTATTATAATCCCTAAGCTCATACGCGCTTAAAAGTCCGGCAATACCTCCTCCGATTATTATAAAATCAAAAGGTTTCATCAAATGCGCTTTGTAAAACTTTCTTATCTATTTTTTTATATCTGTTAAAAAGAAATTTTTTAAACCCTTCTTTATCTATTTTAACCTGCACATATATCATCTGCTCTTTTTTATTGTACCAGGTATCGCCCTGAAGAGCGTTTAAAATAACATAATCTTTTATATCCGAATCTATTTTTTTATCTTCTATTCCGAGTTTTCTTAAAAAAAGCTTCGTTTTACTCTGAAGCTTGGATATAAGCTCGCTAACACCCAGGGAATAAGCTTCTTCCTGCTTTAAACGGTTAAGCTTTTCGGAATGAACTTTTCCCACACTCAAAAACGAAGATTGATAACACACCCAAAAAGGAGCCGGCATCTGATGCACGTAACATTTGGTAAATTCCTTAACCTTAACCGTAGTATCAGAAACGCTGCATCCTAAAAAAGCCAAAGGGATCAAATAAAGCGTTTTTTTCATTCTATGCCTTTTTCTTTTATTATAAGTTCGAAAAACAGTTCTCTTGTTTTGCTTCTTTCTTTTGCAAGATATAAATTTTCACCTTCTATTATTATGCAGTTTTTTTCTTTTTTGATAGTCACTTCCGGCATTGACAGATTAATATTTACAAGTTTAGCAACCCAGAAAATATTACAGAGTTTTTCAATAATATTCTTTTGAGGAAGCAGACATTTATATTTTTCAATTTCTCTTTTTTTTATTTTTTTTCTTTTATAAAAGCGGATTATTTTTGACATTAGAAGCCTGTCACAATGCCTGAAACCGTAATGAAGAGAGTTTAAAAGTATATAATCGGTATGCTTATGCGCTTCATAAAAATCTATAAGCTCGCCGGCACGTGAAAGCTTAATGGCATAGGTTAAATGAAGCTTATATTTCTCATCAAGTTCAAATTCGTCTTTTAATAAATCGAACAGTTCCAAAGCTATTTTCGTTTCATATGAAGAAAGTTTCGTATTTATTTGATAAACGTCAATAATTGTTCTGACCGAGGGATTAAAATTCTCCGGAAACTTGTAGTTGTCGTGTCTGAGCAGATCCGTTAAAAAAACACCCTCTCTCACACCCACACCGCTTGTAATAACCTGCTTGGCCTCTAAAAAGTCCAGTAGCTCCGTGAAAATAAGCACTCCGGGTCTTATAACGTCAAGCCTTTCGGGCTTTACTCCTATTTTAAGAAGTTCTTCATCTTTCATTTTAATAAGAGACTTTAAAAATTTGATATGTTCTTTGGTGTCGTAGGTGAATCCGTGCAGTATATCCAGCGGATATTCTATTCTTTTCATTATTACCTGAGAAAGCGCCCTTATAGTACCGCCTATTCCGAAAACTTTATTCTGTTTAAACGCCTCATCAAGTCTTTTTATCTCTTTTCTTACATGCTTTTTGGCGCCTTCTATATCGCCTTTGTCAAAATAAAGCTCTTTAAGCCTTACCGTTCCGAGTTTCAGCGAAATAGTCTGTTGAATCTGCTTTTTCTTAATTAAGGCAAGTTCAGTTGAACCTCCGCCTATATCTATGGTGACTCCGTTTTTTTCATATAAGAGGTTTGCTGCGGCGACTCCTCCAAAAAACGCTTCTTTATCGCCGTCTATCACTTTTATATTTATACCGAGTTCTTTTCTGACCCTTGCTAAAAATTCGCTCTTATTAGGAGCATCCCTTACGGCCGAGGTGGCTACGGCTAAAATTTTTCTGACCTTTAAAGACTTTGCAATTAAAAGAAATTCTTTTAAAGCTTTTATGGCTCTTTCAATTGCAAAATCCTGAAGATTCCCTCCGTTTTCATATGCGCCTTCGCTGATTCTTACTTTGGATTTCTCTTCCCTTAGAAGATAAAATCCAAAACGGCTGGTTTTTTTAAACACAGCCATTCTGGCCGAGTTAGAACCTATATCTATTACAGCCGTAATTTTAGCCATTACTCTTCTTCGTCTTTATGAATAAATTCCGCTTTTAATTTCAGTTCTTTCGCGCTTTCCTGATTATCCGGATCCGGCACTATAGCATCTACAGGACATACCTGTACACACTGAGGCTCTCCTCCGTGCTCTATACATTCCGTACAAAGGTCCGGGTCTATTTCGTATATTGGATCTGCAGGCTCAATTGCGCCGTTTGGACATTCGTCCACACAAGCATCACATGCAATGCATTCATCGTTAATCATTAAAGACATGCTACTCCTTTGGATAACAAAATTTATAGCCTCTGCGGCGAATGGTCTTAATTGTATCAATTTTAAAAACTTTGTCAACCTTTTGACGTATCTGATTTACAGCAACTTCTATAACATTCGGAGTTACCAGCTCCGGCTCCTCCCAGATGGCATCTAAAAGCTGCTCTTTTGATATAACCTGGTTAGGATATCTGGCCAAATGTGTAAATACTTCAAAAGCCTTGCCTTTTAGATATGTTTCTTTACCGTTGTAAATAATTTTTTCTTCGTCTTTTATAATAATCAGATCTTTTATTTTAATTTGCGACTCTTTACCGCTTCTTAAGGCTACGTTTATTCTTGTAATTAACAGATCAAAATTCAGAGGTTTTCTTATAAAATCATCCGCCCCCATTTTTAAAACTTTTATTTCGGTTTCTACGGATTGGTCGTTTGAAATAACGATTATTTTAATAAGAGGATATATCTCTTTAGCATAATCGATAAATTTAAACACTTCGCTTAAACCGAAATCGGCGTCTATAATTGCCAAATTGTAATGTCTGACATCCAAAAAATACTTACCATCTCTGACGGTAAAAGCCTCATCGCTTTTATAACCGACTTCTTCAAGAGATTTAGTAATAAGATGATTTAATGTTTCGTCTTTTTCAATCACAAGAAGTCTCACACTCTCTCCTTTATTTCGTATTCGGCAAGCGGCCGAATACGACCCCAAACCTAATACTTGAAAAAATTATATCAAAAAATTAATATTTTCTTAAGATTTTCACTCCCACTAAAGCATTTCTTAAAATTTCAGGTTTTTTTATATGAAGTTCAAGGCTTTTCATCTGAGGATATTTCTCCAGAAGTTTAGCTTCTATAGCCTCCATGGCGTCTTCTATAAGCAGAAATTTCCTCTCAATCATAAGTTTTTCAATTAAATCGCATACTTCGGCATAATCTATATAATTGTTTTTGCCTTCATATTCAATTTCCGCATGTACTAAAACTTTTTGCGTTTTTTCCCTCTCTTCGGGCAATATTCCGATTATAGCCTTAAATTCCAAATTTTCAATTAATATTTTATAATTATTCTCAATTCTCAATTCTCAATTCTCCATTTTTATATTACTCTTTTTTCTTCCCCGATAATCAGCCTGTATATATTGTCTTTATGTTTATAAAGAACGATAAACCCGATAATAATCAATGGAGCGTGAGAATGTATCGGAAGATCAGGATATAAAACGTAAGTACTCGCAATTCCTACGATTATCGCGCTTAGAGAGCTCAGTGAAGATATTTTAACCGTTTTAGCCATAATAAACCATACAACAATAGCTACCAGCACAGCTTTTGGCACAAGCACTAAAAGAACGCCGGCAGTTGTCGCCACGCCTTTTCCTCCTTCAAGTTTCAGATAAGGGGAAAAACAATGCCCTATTACCGCAATTACAGCTATCGCCCATTGAGTAGCCGGACAGACTCCCATCATTTTAGCCGCAAGTATAACGGCCGCACCTTTAAAAGCATCCAGCAAAAGAGTAACCGCAGCAAGTTTTTTTGCTTTGGCAGGATCAGTCTGTTTCAAAACCCTAAGCACGTTTGTAGCACCTATATTGCCGCTTCCCTGTTCTTTTATATTAATCCCTGCAAAATATTTAGCTATTAGATATCCAAACGGAATTCCTCCTACCAAATAAGCTATTAAATACCATATTAACGGTGACATATTTTTCCTTTTTTGTGAAATTATAATATAATTTTTATAAAGTAATCATTGTTTACATATGCATAAAAAGGACCTAAATGCTAAATAAAGTAAAAGAGCTTATAAAAAAACATAATATAACCATAGCAGCGCATTATTATGAAAAAGACGAAATATTTGATTTAGCAGATCTTACAGGCGACAGTCTAGAACTTGCCAAAAAAACAAGTTCACTTAAAAACCCGCTAATATTTTGCGGGGTTAAATTTATGGGAGAAAGTGCAAAAATTTTAAATCCCGATATTGACGTATACATGCCTCGCCTTTCCGACTGTTCCATGGCCAGAATGGCAGAAGAGGCTAAAGTGGAAAACAATATAAAAACCCTGAAAGAAAACAATATAGATTTTATACCAATCACATATATAAATTCAACAGCCAAAACAAAAGCCATAGTTGCCGAAAACGGCGGACTTACGTGTACTAGCTCAAACGCACAGAAAATAATCGAATGGGCTCTCGCCCAAAATAAAAGAATTTTTTTCCTTCCTGATAAAAACCTCGGAAGAAACATCGCAAACAGACTCGGTATAACCTCAGCTATTATCGGAGAAGAAAACTGGCAGGATGCCACTATGATATGTTTTGACGGTCACTGCAGCGTTCATCAACTCTTTATGCCCGAACATGTGGAATTTTACAAAGAAAGATTTCCCGATATCAAAATCGTAGTTCATCCGGAATGCTCTCCCGAAGTGGTAAAACTTGCGGATTTTGCCGGAAGCACTTCCCAGATTCTGAATTACGTAAAAGAAAACCCTACAACTCCTATGGCTATCGGGACTGAATTTAATTTCGTAAACAGAATGAAAAACGAAATAAATCCTAATATATACGTATTAAGTTCCACAAAACCGGAATGTCCTTCAATGAATGAAACGACTTTGGAAGAACTTTATAAACTTTTAAAAGCGATAGACGAAGGGAAAGATTACAATAAAATCGAAGTGGACCCAAAAATTGCAAAATACGCAAAAACCGCACTTCAAAGAATGATGGAGCTGTCATGAACCTGATGAAATACCAGATAGTGGATTTTTTAAAAAACGCGTTAAGCGAAGATATCGGAAGAGGAGATCTGGCCAGAAGTCTGATAGATAAAAACGCAACCGCTATAATCAGAGCAAAAAGCGAAGGAGTAGTTGCGGGAATTGAATATATAAAACATTTAAGCGAACTGGCGGATGTTAAATTTGATTTTTATTTTCGGGACAGTGATTTTTATAAACATGGCGATATTATCCTTGAAATTTACGGAAACGCCAAAGATATTCTTTCAATAGAAAGAACCATGCTCAATATCCTCCAGCACGCTAGCGGAATTGCCAGCAACGCTTATGAGTTTGTAAAACTGACAGACGGAAAGCTAAATATTCTCGATACCAGAAAAACAAAACCGGGACTGAGAGTATTTGAAAAATATGCGGCGGCATGCGGAGGCGTAACCAACCACAGACTCGGACTTGATGACTGTCTGATGCTAAAAGACACCCACCTTGCACTATTTAACTCTATAGAAGAAGCCGTAAAAACCGCAAGGGAAAATATACCGTTTACCACAAAAATAGAAATAGAAGCGGAAACCGTAGAAATGGCAATAGAAGCCATGCAGGCGGGAGCTGATATCGTAATGTGCGATAATATGAGCTTCGAAGAGATTAAAAAGGTCGTAAATTACAGAAACGAAAACCATAAAGGCATATTACTCGAGGCGAGCGGAAACGTAACTCTTGAAAACATTAAAAACTACGTTCAAACCGGGATAGACGCCGTAAGCAGCGGAGCTATAATCCATCAGGCCACATTTAAAGATTTCTCAATGAAAATGAAAGGATAAATATGAAGATTAATATCCAAATAAATGATGAATTTATTGATTACCTCCAAAATGTAGATATTAACGACTATGTTAACAATTTAATCGCCAAAGATATTTATATCAAGTCTGAAAAATTCAAAAACGATAAAGCCGAATTCAATAAAAGATTAAACTCAGCATTGAAAGGAAACATTATAGAGCACTCCCAAATGTGGAATAAAATAGATGAACTATAAAATCGTTTATGAAAAACATTTTTTTGATGATATGAAGACAATTTTGAACTTTATAAAAAAAGACAAGCCTCAATCTGCTTATGAGTTTAAAAAAGAACTAAAAAATAAAATAGAAAATTTAACTCTTTTCCCATATAAATACAGAAAATCAATATACTTTAATGATGACAGTATCAGAGACCTGATTTTTAAAGGTTATATTATTCCATATAAAATTACAAAATCGGAAATAATTATCTTAGGAATTACTAAATATAAACCATTCTAAGGAGTTACCATTCTAATAAAAGACAAAAATTTTGAATATGGTCATTTTATAGGTATCAAACCTGCAAAAGAAGTAATTGAATACATAAAACAAAAACACAGTTACGAACTCAAATACTGGGATTTTATAATTACCTACGATGAAATGAACGAAAGAGACTTGGCGTATTGCTATAACCCTTATAAAGGTATTGAGAGAATTGACAACATTCCAGAAACTTCAAAAATAAGAATAAAAAACGCCAAAATTTTCGAACCTCTGGATATTTACCAAAAATGCGCCGTTTATGCAATGGTAGAAGCCCCTGCGAGTCTTATAACAGGAAGATTCGGGAGCGGCAAAACCCTGCTTGCAACCGCCACGGCTTTGAGTCTGACCAAAAAGAAAATATTTATAACCAGACCGCCTATAGGAATCAGCAGCGATTATGACATAGGATTTCTGCCGGGAAGCAAAGATGAAAAAATGCTTGAATGGGCGGGAGGGTTTTTAAGCGCGCTTAATTTCCTGTACCGAGATCTCAAAGGTCAGACATACGACTCTATAAAATCCCAGCTATTTTTTGAAAAATTTGAAATTATTCCTTTAAATATGATTCAGGGCGTATCAATTCTTGAAGGAGAAGTACTGATTGTTGACGAAGTACAGCTTATCACAAGGGAATATATGAGTATGATACTCTCAAGAATGAGTGAAGGAAGCAAACTGTTTTTATTAGGCGATTTACACCAGACTTATTCTACAATAGAAAAACAGGACAGCGGACTTTACAGACTGCAGCAGGTACTGCCGCATGAAGCACTTGCATGGGTTGATTTACAAAAAATTTATAGAAACGCCCTTACCGAAATCGCTATAAAACTGTTAGAATAAATCATGTTTTATATTACTTTCTATATATTTTAAAAAAACAAACAATACAAAAGATACGGCAAACATAATCAAACTCAAATTCATAGCAGTATCTATGTTTCCGTTAAAAACCTCTGAAAAAATTTCAATTGAAATCGTATTGGTTTTAAATGGAATATTTCCTCCCAGCATCAAACTGATACCTACTTCTCCGAAAATTCTTGAAACACTTAAAATAAAAGAAACTATAAACACTTTTTTCATACCCGGCATAATAATAAATATAAACGTTTTAAATTTACTTTTACCTGAAATATACGAAGCTTCTATTATATTTTTAGGATACTGTCTAATTGAAGCTATAAGAGGCTTGATAAATAAAGACACGGAAGCGACAAATCCGGCTAATACCAAACCCCAAAATCCGAATACAATATGAATGTTTATTTTGCTTAATATATTACCGAGGTATCCGTTATCCCTAAAAAGCCAAAGAAGTAAAAACCCTGTGGCTATCGGTGGAAAAAGAAGGGGAAGGTCTATAAGCATATAAACTGTTTTTTTTAAAAAACTGTTTTCTTCCATTAAATAGTATACCAGCATAGTACCAAATATAATCAGCAGTATCACATCGGCACAAAGCACTTTTAATGTAAGAATTAACGAAAAAACAGCTTCTTTACTCATATACCGTATCCTTGCAGATATTTTTCAATTTCAGGAGATGATAAAAATTTTATAAAATCTTCTGCTCCACGGTTTTTATGCAATACACAAAAACCTATCACAATAGTATTGTAATATTTTTGAGGAATTTCCAAAGCGTAAAATCTTTTTTTTAATAAAACTTCCTGTGTTTTATTTGCAACCGCACCGTCACATTGTGAAATTTTTAAATAATTTATACCCTGGGGCATTAAAGAAACAATAACCGTATTAGGATGTAAATGTAAATTTTTAAATGCTTCTGCTGCTGCCTTTCCGTATGTTGTCCCTTTAGGATTAGGCAAAGCAAGTCTTTTCAAATTATTTATTTCATTAACACATTTAAGCTTTTCTTTTGTAAGTATTACAAGTTTGCCGTATCCGAGTTTTACAAAGTTTTTAAATCCGTTTTTTTGCAGCTTTTCACGATCACCCAATATAACATCCAAATTATTCAGCTTTGCCTGAGCCATCAACACCCCCATAGGACCGTATAATGCATTTACCTTTATTTTATGTGTGGAATTATATTTATTGATCATTTTTACAAAAATATCTTTGTATCCGCCCGGAATTCCCACATATATTTCACCGAACAGATACATAAAACATAACATTGCCAGACTTAAAGCTTTCATATCGCCTCCTTCGTAATATTTTTTTTTATATAACGGTGTGTTTTTTATATTTTTCTAATTAAAGGGTTATAAGCTTTACTTGATACCACGACTTTATCGCCTATTTTTAATTCTTCCGCCTCTTTTTTGGAAATTACAACCTCAACAATCTGATTGGCAATTGAAATAATCGCAATATTTATCACATCAACCCCCACTATATCTATAATTTTGCCTTCAAAAGCAAATTTTGCGGATCCGCTTGTTTTTAACAACAGTTCTTTAGGCGAGGATAATTTTTCCACTTTTCCGTTGTTTAGCACAATCATTTTATTTGCAAGCCTGTATATTTCACTCGGGGAATGAGACACCATTATAGTGGTCAAATCGAATCTGGTATGAAATTCGGCTATGTCGTTTTGAAGTTTTTCACGCATTACCGGATCAAGTGCGGAAAAAGGCTCATCCATAAGCAAAATTTTAGGCTTTCTCATTAAAGCCCTGCAAAGCGCGACCCTTTGTTTCTGTCCTCCGCTTAATGTATTCGGATATCTAACTGCAAGTTCTTCAAGCCCTGCCATTTTCAAAAGTTCAAAGGCAAATTCTTTATCCTTTTTCACATACAAAAGATTTTCAATTACACTCATATTGGGAAACAGGGCAAAATCCTGAAAAACAAACCCCACTTCCCTTTTTTGCGGAGGAAGTTTTATTTTCTTATTCTGCCACACCTCACTTTCTACAGTAATCTCCCCTTCACACTCTTCAAGTCCGGCAATAATTCTGAGAAGAGTTGTTTTTCCGCTTCCGCTTGGACCTGAAATTGCCAAAAAATCATTTTTTTCAATTTCAAAATCACAGGCAAGCTCCATCTCTCCGCTGCTTCCGTGGAGCATTTTTTTTATGTTTATTTTAATCATAAAAACCTCTTTTTCTGTTTTTCGTTAAAAATATAAACAAACAAAAGCACGACAAAACTGATTGCAAGCATAATAAGACTGTAAATATGCGCACTCTCGTAATCAAGAGTTTCAACATAATCATATATCGCCACACTTGCCACTTCAGTTTTACCCGGAATTGACCCTCCTACCATCAAAACCACACCGAATTCGCCGACCGTATGTGCAAAAGTAATAATTACCGCCGTCATAAGAGAGGTTTTCATATTAGGAAGTATTACTTTAAAGAGCGTGGCAAGTCTTCCTTTACCGCTTAAATAAGACGCTTCGACAATATTTTTGGGAATATTTTCAAAACCGTTTTGCAAGGGCTGTATCATAAAAGGAAAAGAATATATACTGCTTGCCACAACCAGCCCTTCAAATGTAAAAACAAGCTTCATATTAAACATTTCTTCAAAAAGCCTGCCTACAGGTGAACTTTGAGAAAGAAACACAAGCAGATAAAACCCGAGCACTGACGGAGGAAGAACGATAGGAAGAGCGCTTATCGCTTCTAAAACAGGCTTGAATTTAGATTTGGTTGAACTTAAAAACCATGCAAACGGTATTCCTATAATCAATAAAATCGATGTGGTAAAAAACGCCAGCTTAAAAGAAAGCAGAAAAGGGGTAAAATCTATATTCATTCAAAAACCTTTCCTATGGCCACATCGTTTGCTTTAAACATGACAAAAACATTTTTCTCAAAATTATCATATTCGCTGAGCATAATACATTCTATTTCAAAACCTTCCACATCAACCGTTATACTTGAGAGTATTTCGCCTTTATTGATTTCAGAAATCTGACCTCTTAATGAATTCTCAAAAGAACATCTTTCCCCCGAAATACTGACCGCAGTCGGTTTTATCAGCAGTTCTGCTTTTTTCCCGGGCTTCATGTCAATATTCATCTCAAGCATTAAAACATTCACAGTTTGAGAGCCTACTTTGCATTTTATTAAATTCAGCCTCTCAAGCGACTGTATATCTGTAATCTCGCCGATTAATTTATTCACAAAAATCCTTTAAAATATATACCCGTATTTTTTAAACACTTCTTTAGCGTCGTCTGAAAAAATAAAATTATAAAACTTAACCGTGCCTTTTTTGTTGTTAAGCATTATTATACCCTGATTTATAGGTTTATAAAGAGATTTGGGAACGTCTGCAAAATTTTTGTATTTTTTCATTTTAGGGGAAAAAAGTGAACTTTTTGCAACAATCCCTATATCTGCGGAATTAACAGTATACGGAATAACGGCACTTACAGTTTCGGCAAAAATAAGCCTGTTTTTAACATTACCGTATATACCGGCATTCTTCATCGCTTCTACGGCTGCTCTTCCGTAAGGCGCCGTTTTAGGATTTGCAATGGCTATAGATTTTGCATTTAACAGAGCTTTTTTGAAATTATCAAGTTTAATATTTTTTACGCTGAAAAGAGCTATTGCCCCTTTTGCATAAATTTTCGGTTTGCTTTTAGCAATTCCTTTTTTATATAAAAACTCGGGGTATTTCATATTAGCGGCCATAAATACGTCATATTCCGCACCGTGCATAATCTGTGCCGTAAGTTTACCGCTGCTTGCCAGAATAACATTTACCTTTACATCAGGATATTTTTGATTGAATTTTTTAATTATTTCTGGCATTGCATATGTTGTGTTTGCAGCAGCAGCCACATATATTTCGGAAGCAAATGAAAAAATAAAAGAAATCAATATCAGCAGCAGTTTAATCATTGTATCGCCTTTCGTTATATATTTTTAAATATAGCGCTATTATAATTATATTTTTACTGATAGTCAATATTTAGATATAATTTTTATTCTACTAAATAAAAGGAGAAAGAATGAAAAAGGGGCTATTGGCTGTATTATTTACAGCCGTATTGATTTTTACGGGGTGCAGCAAAAAAAATTCGCCTGAAACTGCTGCAAAAGAATTCATTTCTTCATTTATTAATGGAGACACAAACGCATTCAAACAGTATTCCACAGATTCCACAAAAGAGCTTTTCACCCTGGCAATGGCTATGAAGTGTTCACAGGAAGAAATGAACAACGATATGCCTAAATGTCTGAAAAAAATTGGTGAAAACTTAAAATCCGTAGAAGTCGTGGGTGTGAAAAAAAACGGCAAAGAAGCTCTCGTTACTTTAAAAGAGACTCTGGCTAACGGGAAAGTAACCAATGAAAGCATTCCGGTAGTAGAAACGAAAGACGGATGGAAAGTAAATATAAAAAAATAATTTTTACTTTCTTTTTCTGTTTTTTATATGCACATCCTGTATTAAAAACAGGAGATATTATCCTTAGAAAAGAATCAAACATATTAAGCAATCTTTTCTCTCAAATTGATCCCTGCGGATATTCCCACTCCGGTATTATCATTATTAAAAACAAAAAAACGTACGTCTGCAATATCGAATATGAAAAAAAAGGCGAAAATTTAAAAATAGTGCCTTTAAAATCATTCCTGTCTCTTGCATCATCTTATGTGATTTTAGAACCCTTGTTTAAGATAAACCAAAAAAAATTAAAAAAAATTATTAACACTTTAAAAAAACAAAAAATAGAATTTGATACTCAAATCAGTCTGACTAATAATAAATATTACTGCACTGAACTTGTTGATTATATATATTATAAACTTTTAGGCCGGCACATTTATGCATACCTTTATAAATTTAACAATAAAAAAATCATAACGGTAAGGAGTCTACTCAAAAGCAGATATTTTAAACTCTCTAAATAACTTTATTTCTCATTACATCGACAATCGCATCATCAACGCCGCTCATTGCATCTGAGACATTTTTAAGATTTTTAATACTGTTTGTTATATTTTCTTCTAAAATACCGTCACTGAAAACCGGCTTGTTTTCCAATGCAAAAACAGCAGCCTCATATCCGCTTTGAGCCCCGAGCATTACTTTTAAAGAACATCCCATTTTAGCACCGTCGCAAATTACTCCGTTTATTGTCTGTATCAGATACGATACGGCGTTTTTTGAGATATTTCTGTTTTTACTTTCAAGATATGATATTGCCCCGGCAACACCACATCCGCTTGCAAATGCGGCGCCGCATATAGCTGAAAGTCTGCCTATAAAAAGTTTCACATATACCGTAATTAACATGCTAAGAGCCAAAGCTCTGAAAGTCTCATGTTTTGAAAATCCCTTTTCACTGGCGTATATCCATACGGGAAGTGTTGCGCTTATTCCGTGATTTCCGCTTCCAACCAGACTCATGGCAGGGAAATTAACCCCTTCCATTCTCGCATCAGAAGCAGAGGTGGCATATGAAATAATTTTCGATTTTACATCATTACCTGTAAAACTTTTACCGATATTAAGTGCACAGTCTTCTTCTAGTCCAATTTTTGAAAGTTTCATATTCATATTTATAACATCTTCAATAAAAGAGAAATCATCTTCTTTTTCCACAAGATCATATAATACTTCGAAATCCTGATTTTTAAGCCACTTTTCTATAACACCGGTATCTGCACTTTCCTGTCTGTTTACAAGTTTTATTTCCTTTTTTGGGGTTTTTATATTTTCTATATTGTCATGAAACGTCTTCGTTAAAACCTCATACCCCTTATAAGAGCTTTTTATAAAAATTTCACTGCCTTTTACGATTTCAAGATTTATATTTTTTTCCATTTCGGCAGCTTTTTTTATACATTCTTCGGTAACTGTCTCAAAAACATTCAGTCCGTTTTCTTTATTTCCGCACAAAAGTCCTAAAGCAAAAGCAAATTTAACTCCAAATCTTCTGCCTGTATTCGGAATAGGAACATACATTGCGTTTTTTAACAAATTGGTATTGATAGTCAAATTTATTTTCCCGTCCACATCAGTAAGATCTTTTAAATATGCTGCGTTTAAAGCTATGGCAGCCGGTTCGGTACAACCTAGGGCAGGTTTTATCTGAGAAATTAAAATCTCTTTTGCGGTATACATGACAACACCTTTTTTTGGGAAAGTATATAAGAAAGTCAGATATTAAGATAGAAAAAAATTGCGAAAAAGGATTAAATTCCTTTTTCTTTTTTATATTCGACTACCGCCGCATACACTTCGTCTTTAATATGAAGTTTTTCTTTTTTAAGTTTTTCAAGCTCAAGTTCGTCCATATGCTCTCTTCCTGCTTCAACTTCATCAATTATTTTATTAAGTTCTTGATGTCTTTCGATTAATTTAGCTATATGTGGATTTTCTGCCGCAACTTGTTCCATAACAGGTATTAATTCAGGGCAACATTCTTTAAACATATCTTCTCCTTTTAAATATTTTGTAACTATATTATATCACATCTTGTGTCGTCATAATCTTCATCTTCGTCAAATTCTTCGTAAATATCATCATAATCTTCATCAAGAGACTCTTTATTTTCTACAGGTTTGCATATTTCACATTCTACAACTTCAAAATCTTCCGTATTGTTTAAATATTCCTCTATTTCGGAATAGTAATGAAACGGAATAAATTCCCAGTTCGGATCAAGAAAAAGCTCTTCTTTTTTGTCAAAAACAACGTCACACATATCAGAGTGAATTTCTATTTTTTTATTTTCATTGTCTATTATAAGCATATAAGCCATGTTCACCCTTTTTTGTTGAAATTATAGCACTTTAATACTGTAAAAAAATTTAAAATATTTTTATTACATAATTTTTACTTATAACAGATATAATTTATCCTTATTTATGATACACTTCGCTCCAAAAAAAGGAGAATATATGCAACAGATGATAGTTCAGGAAAAATATCCTGTATTCGTATTAGACGTAGAAAAAAATGAAACTCATTATAAAACGGCTCAGGAAATTATCGAATTTTTCAAAGAAAAAATCAATTCACACCCTGTTTGTACATATATCGGTGAATTCGATCATTACGCACACACCTCATCGCTTGAAAACGGTGAAATCAATCCGGAAATAAAAGACTGCAAATTGGTTCTTTTCTGTTTTGGAAACAAACTTCCAAACGGTAAAATCACAGCAGCAAGACCAAGAAGTATCAGCGTAACGGAATATACTGAAAAATTTGAAATAGCTTTTCTAGAAGCTCCTGCATTAATCGCAAACGAAGTAATGGAAGGCTGGGTAAAAGAGCTTAAAAAGACTCTATAACAACCTTCACATCCGCTCCTTTAGCAAAATAAGGAGCGGTTGTAACGATACTGTCTACTCCCGCTTTTGCATATTCTTCCACATTATTTATATTAATTCCTCCGGCACTTATCACTTTTATATTTTTTTCATGCGCGATTTCTACAATTTTTTCTGTTGTTTCAATATCCAGTTTATCAAGCTGTAAAACATCCACTCCTATTTCTACAAGTTTTTTGGCATGTTCAAAATTTTTCGCTTCCACTACCCATTTTTTTTCTATAGATTTATGTTTTAATTTCTCGAAATTTTTATAAAACTTATCCCATCCTCCATAAAGGTTAATGTAATTTTCAAAAATAAGTATCGTTTCTGTTGTTGTCACCCTATGAGGCAGCCCTCCTCCGTCGATAACAGCCTGTAATGCAACCTTTTTAGTAAAAGGAATTACCTTTCTGGTTGTAAGTATTTCTATGTTTGGATTGTGTTTTCTGGCTTTTGCGGTCATCTCATGTACATATGTAGACACGCTTAATGCATATTCATATATATTTTGAGCAACTTTCCATAAAATCAGTACATTTTCTCCTTCTGCTTCAAACAGTTTGCTTCCGGCTTTAACAAATCGTCCGTCTTTTTCTTTAAATACTACTTTAAGCTCAAGTTTTTTTGCCAGTTTTTCTATAAGCTCACTTGCAGTTACAATACAGTCTTTTCTGGTAAAAAATGAAATTTTTCCTTTTTCTTTTATATCCAGAAGTTTCTGAGTCAAATCAAAAAACGGCATATCTTCAGAAACAAGCCTGTCAATTTCTTCGTAGGTGTAAAACATTAACACTCCTTATTCGTTATATAAAATTGTATATAACGCATTTTATAACTTTTATTTTTCATTGTCAATAATAAACAGTTAAAAAACACAAATTTAATACATCTTTAAATTAAAAGATTTATAATTATTAAAACAACCCATCATCAAGGAGCGGGAAATGAAAAAAATAATTTTACCGTTAATAGCGAGCCTTTCTTTTGCACTGTCTCCTCATATTCTGCCAGACAGTTTTGCACAATGTTTAAGTATCAATTATTATACACCGCAAAATGCCCCAATAGCATTAAATGACTTTTTTAAAATTATTAAAAAATATGAATGTTCCAACAATATTGTTTATATAGGAATTGAAAACAGAATTCCGGGTATTTTAAAATTAAATGTAAACAATGACACAAAAAATTTCTTATTAAAACATTTAACAATAAACGGCTTTAAAAGTGCGGTTTATATTGATAAAAAACTACAAAAAGGGGTAATTGCCGTTCAGTTGAATGACAAATATACCTTAAAACTTCTTTTTTACGGAAATGATTACAATAAATATGTAAATATTTTAAAACAGCTGGATCTTAAAAAAATTAAATCTTTCCTTTAATTTTTCCTCTTTTATGGACATTTAAACAAATTAGTATTATAATTATTTATTATCTCTGCCGGAAGGTTTTGTTATGGTTAAATATTTTAAATTAACAGGCGGTATCGAAGAAATAGAAAAAATTGAAACTAACTGTTGGATTAATGTTGTAAATCCTACAGATAAAGAGCTGGAATATTTAAAAACAGAACTAAACCTTCCCTCAGACGTAATAAATGATATTTTAGACCCGGATGAAGTTTCTCATATCGAATATGAAGATGATTACACTCTTATAATTCTTAGAATCCCTATATATGATATTAATAATGATATCCCGTATTTTACAGTGCCGTTAGGTATTTTTATAACCAAAGAATATATTTTAACTCTCTGCGCAAAAGAAAATGAAATACTTCCAATAAACGAACTTAACCTTATAAAAAAATATTATAAAAAGATTCCTGATAATTTAAATTTTATTTTAAAAATATTTCTTAGAACCGGCAAAATTTATTTAAGATATCTTAAACAGATCAATAAATACATTTCATTAATACAAAAAGACCTCGAACAGTCCATTAGAAATAAAGAGCTTATTGATCTATTAAAAATGGAAAAATGTCTTGTATATTTTATTACCTCTATTAAAGCAAATGAAATTATTTTAGCAAAACTTAACCATTCAAAAAACATAAAAAGTGAAATAAATGAAGATTTGCTTGAAGATGCCATTATAGAAAATAAACAGGCTTTAACAATGGCACAGATATACTCTGATATTTTAAGCGGAATGATGGATGCGTTTGCCTCCGTAATATCCAATAACTTAAACATTGTCATGAAACAGCTAACTTCAATTTCAATTATTTTAATGATTCCGACCGTTATTTACAGTTTATTCGGTATGAATGTCCCTCTTTTTATTGAAAACAAACAATGGGCACTGCCGTTTATAATAATCGGGTCATTCTTTTTATCTTACTTAGGTGTAATATTATTCAAAAGAAAAAACTGGTTTTAGTTTTTTTCTTCAGTTTATAAAGTGAAAAAAGTATTCTGTGTCTACACATAAGGTGCCTGACACTTATTTAATATAAAAAAGAAAAAAACAAGGAATTAACCTTGTCTTTCTTTGATAATTTCATCAGCAATGTTGCTTGGTACTTCTTCATAGTGATCGAATACCATTGAGTATGTTCCCCTACCCTGAGTCATACTTCTAAGGTCTGTTGAGTAACCGAACATTTCGCTAAGTGGAACGAATGCGTTAATTTTTTTGATTCCGTGTACATCTTCCATAGAGTTAACCTGACCTCTTCTTCTGTTGATGTCACCGATAACGTCACCCATGTACTCTTCTGGAACTTCGATTTCAACTTTCATGATCGGCTCAAGAATAACAGGGTTAGCTTTTTTAACACCTTCTTTAAATGCCATAGAACCAGCAAGTTTAAACGCCATCTCACTTGAGTCAACGTCATGGTAAGAACCGTCGAAAAGTTCAACTTTAAAGTCAACTACCGGGAATCCAGCTAAAACACCGCCTTGAGCAGCTTCTTGGATACCTTTATCAACTGCCGGGATGTATTCTCTTGGAATTACCCCACCTTTAATTAAATCAACAAACTCATAACCTTTTCCAGGCTCTTGTGGAATTAATCTGATGAATACGTGACCGTACTGACCTCTACCACCTGACTGTTTTGCGTATTTGTATTCTTGCTCAACTTGGTTTTTGAATGTTTCTCTGTATGCAACCTGAGGTTTACCAGTGTTACATTCAACTTTAAATTCTCTCTTAAGTCTGTCTACAATAATTTCAAGGTGAAGCTCACCCATACCAGAAATAATAGTCTGTCCAGATTCTTCGTCAGTTGTCACTCTGAAACTTGGATCCTCTTCAGCAAGTTTTTGAAGAGCGATTGCCATTTTTTCCTGGTCAGCTTTAGTTTTAGGCTCAACAGCTACGCTGATAACCGGATCTGGGAATTCCATTCTCTCAAGAATAATTGGTCTTTTTTCATCACAAAGAGTATCCCCTGTAAGTGTGTTTTTAAGACCAACGATTGCTCCGATTTCCCCACTGTAGAATTCGTTAACTTCTTCTCTTTTGTTTGAGTGCATTCTTAGAAGTCTACCAACTCTTTCTTTTTTGTTTTTAGTTGCGTTTAGTACGTAACTACCTGAAGTAATTGTACCTGAATAGAATCTTGTAAATGTAAGTTTACCAACGAACGGGTCAGTCATAATTTTGAACGCAAGACCTGCAAACGGTTCGTCGTCACTTGGATTTACACTGATTTCTTCACCAGTTTTAGGATCAATACCTTTAATCCAGTCAACTTCATCAGGAGCCGGAAGATAATCGATTACCGCGTCAAGTAACGGCTGAACACCTTTATTTTTGAATGCAGTACCGCAAAGCATTGGTACGATCTCAATAGCAATTGTAGCTTTTTTAATAGCATTTTTAATTTCTTCTTCAGTTAACTCTTCACCGGCAAAATATTTTTCCATTAACGCTTCATCAGTTTCAACAACTGATTCAATCATTTTTTCTCTGTATTCTTCAGCTTTTTCTCTTAAATCTTCAGGAATTTCCTGCTCTTCATATTTACTTCCAAGCGCAGCTTCGTCATCCCATACAAGAGCTTTCATTTTAACTAAATCAACAACACCTTTGAAGTTGTCTTCCGCACCGATTGGAATCTGAATTGGAACTGCGTTAGCTTTTAGTCTTTCTCTGATCTGTTTTTCAACGTTATAGAAATCCGCACCGATTCTGTCCATTTTGTTAACGAATGCGATTCTTGGAACTCTGTATTTGTTTGCCTGTCTCCAAACTGTTTCAGACTGAGGCTGAACACCACCAACCGCACAGAATACCGCAACGGCACCGTCAAGTACCCTCATACTTCTTTCAACTTCGATTGTAAAGTCAACGTGTCCCGGAGTATCGATAATGTTAATTTGGTGGTCTTTCCAAAAACATGTAGTTGCTGCAGAAGTAATTGTAATACCTCTTTCTTTTTCCTGATCCATCCAGTCCATTGTAGCTGCACCTTCGTGCACCTCACCGATTTTATGAGAAACACCTGTATAGTAAAGGATTCTCTCTGTAGTTGTTGTTTTACCTGCGTCGATATGCGCGGCGATACCAATGTTTCTTACCATATGTAAAGGGGTTTTTCTTGGCATATTATCTCCTTATTTGTGATTGTGTGTGAAATTTGAAAGGGGAAAAGAAGAAAAGAAAAATCATTTTTAACTTTTCACTTTTCATTTTTAATTTGTTTTTACCATCTATAGTGAGCGAATGCTTTGTTAGCTTCAGCCATTCTATGAGTATCTTCTCTTTTCTTAAATGCCGCTCCTCTTTCGTTTGCAGCATCAAAAAGTTCGTTTGCAAGTCTTTCTACCATAGTTCTTTCGTTTCTGTTTCTTGCAGCGTCAACAATCCATCTGATTGATAAAGTCTGCTGTCTTTCAGGTCTTACTTCCATTGGAACCTGGTATGTAGCACCACCGACTCTTCTACTTCTAACTTCAAGTAAAGGTTTTACGTTTTCAATCGCTTTGAAGAATAGGTCAATTCCTTTTTCTTCACCTTTTTCGTCTAATTTTTCAATCGCACCGTATACGATTCTCTCTGCTAATGTTTTTTTACCGTCCCACATAACTTTGTTAATAAATTTTGTAACTACTTCGCTGTTATATACCGGATCCGGCATTACCGGTCTTTTTGGGGCTCTTCTTCTTCTCATAATATCTCCTTCTCTTCAGTTTTTTACCCTGCATTTCACAGGACTTACTCTACCTTTTGGCAGTGAGGAGCAATTTCAAGTTAAAAGTTAAAAGTGAAAAATTAAAAATTAATAACTTTTCACTTTACATTTTACACTTATAATGTTGCTCCTACTATAACCAAAACCAACTATAACTTATATATCTGTACCTTTTACTTCACAACTTAAGCGCTTATTCGCTTAAACACTATATTACTTCTTACCTGCGTCAGCTTTTTTTGTACCGTATTTACTTCTTGAGTGTACTCTTCCTTTAACACCAGCTGTATCAAGAGCACCTCTTACGATGTGATATTTAACCCCTGGTAAGTCTTTTACCCTACCACCTCTTACAAGCACGATGCTGTGTTCTTGTAGGTTGTGACCTTCACCCGGGATGTAACTAATTACTTCATAACCTGAAGTAAGTCTAACTTTTGCAACTTTTCTCAAAGCTGAGTTAGGTTTTTTAGGAGTAGTAGTATATACTCTTGTACAAACCCCTCTTCTTTGAGGACAGCTTACAAGTGCAGGTGATTTAGATTTTTTAATTACCTGTTTTCTACCTTTTCTAACTAATTGGTTTATAGTAGGCATAGCTTTCCTTTTCTGTGATTTTACTAACTTTTTTAGTGTGAAATAATATCAAATTTTAATGAATTTTCAAAGAAATTTTGTAGATTATTGACTTTTAGGAAGGAAAAGAGAGAAATTATTCGTGATCTAGTTTTAAATCTCTCTCATGATGATAGAACATACCAGTACCAACAGGTACAACCCTACCAAGAACAATGTTTTCTTTAAAATCTTCAAGATAATCGAATTTACCTTGAATGCTTGCTTCCGTAAGAACTCTTGTTGTTTCCTGGAATGACGCTGCTGATATAAAGCTGTCACTCTGAATAGCCGCTCTTGTGATACCTACAAGCATCGGTTCTGCAATCGCTGGCTCGCCGCCGAATTTTTTAATTCTTTCATTTTCTTCATTAAACATTTTCTTACTTACCAAGTCGCCTTCGATAAATTTAGTATCACCGCTGTCTAAGATTCTTACCTGTCTTAGCATCTGGTTAACGATAAGTTCGATATGTTTATCGTTAATGTTAACCCCTTGAAGTCTGTATACTTTTTGAACTTCTGCAACGATATATTGCTGAAGCGCTTTTTCTCCAAGGATGTTAAGAATATCATAGCTTGAAATAATACCGTCAGTAAGTCTCTCCCCAGCATGTACAAAGTCGCCTTCGTGTACCAGGATTTGTCTGTCCTGAGGTACAAGGTATTCTTTTACGCTTGTTTCACCTTCAACTATCAATCTTTGTTTACCTCTTACGGTTTTACCGAATTTAACTGTACCGTCGATTTCACTGATAATCGCAGGCGATTTAGGTCTTCTTGCTTCAAACAGTTCGTTAACTCTTGGAAGACCCCCTGTAATATCGGCACTTCTTGCAACCGCTTTTGGTGTTTTAGCCAAGATATCACCCTGTTTAACCTCAGCGCCTTCCTGAACGTGAATAACTGTTTTAGGCTCAAGCACATATTCGAATACTTTCTCTTTATTCGCAAGTAAAATTCTTGGCTGATAACCTTTTGGTAAATATTCTTTTACGATAATTCTGCTCTCACCCGTTAATTCATCCACCTGAGTTGTAACAGTAAATCCGTCGATTACGTCTTCAAATTTAACAACACCGTCAGCCTCAGCCAGGATTGGATTCGCAAACGGATCCCACTCAGCAATCACTTTGCTCTCACCTTTAATAGGTTCGGCAATTAAATCACCCGCTTTAATCTTAGCGTTGTCGTCTACAAGAATTTTAGAACCTCTAACAATATAATATCTGTCTGCCTCTCTATCATTATCATCAACAATAACCGCAAACAGACCCTTATATTCATTATCAAGGCCAATTTCACTTCCAGATTTAATATCATAAATTCTCTCTAAATGATCACCCGTTAATTTATAAAATTTAACCATACCGCTGGCTTTAGCCTCAACTTTCAAAGGAACCGGTTCATCATCAGCAACTTTAAGCTCAGCACCGTAAGGTATTCTTTGAGGAATATACCATGCTTCTTTAATTACCTCAACTATAGCATCATCTTTGCTGACTCTTGCGTTTTTATAAGGAATATACAGTTTTCCTTCGGTTTTACCTGCAATACCTGCAAGTTCAGTACCCTTAACAAGGTCATTTTTTCTTAATGAATATCTTTTAACAGTTCCGTCATCGCATTCTATTTCAACAAGTACTTCTTCGTGCTGTGTTTCAATTCTTACAATTCCGTCACACGGCGATTTTAATTTCGGTTCTACTAATAATACAGCCGCGTTTCTTCTGTTTGCAACGATTTTTTTGCCGTCTCTGTCGTATGTTTCAATGTTATAGTATCTGATGTATCCGTATTTTTCAGCTACAATTTGTCTCTCTTCCTGAGTAGATCCCGCAATACCACCTGTATGGAATGTTCTTAGTGTCAACTGTGTACCAGGTTCCCCAATTGACTGAGCAGCCAAAATACCTACAGCCTCACCAACTTTTACAAGCCTTCTTTCTGCCAGACTCATACCGTAACATTTAGCACAGATACCTTTAGGCGCTTTACATGTAAGAGCACTTCTGATTTTTACAGATTTAACACCTTTTCTAACGATTTCTTTCGCTTCTTCTTCTGTAATTAGCGTACCTTCAGTGTAAAGCACTTCGTTAGTAATCGGATCGTAAACGTCATCCGCTAAAACTCTTCCGTAAATTCTCTCTTCTAGACTTTCTACAAGAGTAGAACCGTCTGCGATATCAGTAACTTCGATACCTTCATGAGTTCCACAATCCTGCATGATTACTCTGAAGTTTTGCGAAACGTCAACAAGTTTTCTTGTTAGATACCCTGCACTTGCCGTTTTAAGGGCCGTATCCGCAAGACCTTTTCTCGCACCGTGAGTCGAGATGAAGAACTCAAGTACGTTTAGACCTTCTTTAAAGTTTGAGATAATCGGTGTTTCGATAATTTCACCGTTAGGTTTTGCCATCAGACCCCTCATACCTGCAAGCTGTTTAATCTGAGACGCACTACCCCTCGCACCTGAGTCAGCCATCATATAAATTGAGTTGAATCCGTCTTTGTCTTTTTTCATTAGTTCCATCAGTTTATCTGCGATATCGTTGTTGGCTTTTGTCCAGATATCGATAATTTTATTGTATCTTTCCTGATCAGTTAAAAGACCTTTTTTATACTGTTCCTGAACTTCTTTTACTTTTTTAAGCGCTTCTTCTACGATTTGCTGTTTTTCTTCCGGAACTACGATATCAGCAGCAGAAATAGATACCCCGACTTTTGCCGCATATTTGAAACCTAAGTTTTTAAGGTTATCCAAAAATTCCGCGGTTACTTTAAGTCCGCCGTATTTATATACATAATCTACAAGGTTTGAGATATCTTTTTTCTTCATGATCTTATTGTACATCTCAACCGGTACAAAATCAGGTGCGATTGAATGTAAAATCATTCTACCAGGAGTTGTATCAACAACTTCACCTTTTACTTTTACTTTTACTTTTGCGTGTAAATCCACAGCACCTTCGTCAAATGCCGCAAGCACTTCTTCAGGTGATGCGAACAGTTTATGTTCACCTTTTACTCCGTCTTTCATAAGAGAAATATAATAAATACCAAGTACCATATCCTGTGAAGGAACCGCAATAGCTTTACCAGAAGCCGGTAATAGAATATTCATAGAACTTAACATCAATACTTTTGCTTCGGCAATTGCTTCCTGGCTTAAAGGTACGTGAACAGCCATCTGGTCACCGTCGAAGTCGGCGTTGAATGCCGCACAAACAAGCGGATGCAATTGAATTGCGTTACCGTCGATAAGTACCGGATGGAATGCCTGAATAGATAATTTATGAAGTGTCGGCGCCCTGTTTAAAAGTACCGGATACTGATCAACAACTTCCTGCAGACATTCCCAAACTTCAGGTGTTTTTTCTTCAATATGTCTTTTTGCCTGTTTAATTGTCGTCGCGTAACCTTTTTCTTCTAACTTTCCGATTAGATGCGGTTTGAACAGTTCAAGCGCCATTTTTTTAGGAAGACCGCACTGATCCATTCTAAGGTTAGGTCCAACTACGATAACACTTCTTCCTGAGTAGTCAACCCTTTTACCAAGAAGGTTTTGTCTAAATCTTCCTGTTTTACCTTTAATAACATCACTTAATGATTTAAGAGGTCTTTTGTTTGCACCTTTAATAGTATTACCTCTTCTTCCGTTGTCAAACAGTGCGTCAACGGCTTCTTGAAGCATTCTTTTTTCGTTTCTGATAATAATCTCAGGCGCATCAAGTTCGATTAGTCTTTTAAGTCTTTGGTTTCTGTGAATTACCCTTCTGTAAAGGTCGTTAACATCAGCAACCGCAAATTTACCACCGTCAAGTGCAACAAGAGGTCTAAGATCTGGCGGAAGTACAGGAATTACTGACATAATCATCCACTCAGGTCTGTTGTCAGAGTTTAAGAAACCTTCAACAATTTTAAGTTTTTTAACAATGTCTTTTTTTCTTGCTTCGCTTCTTGTGTTTTTAAGCTCTTCTTTTAACGTATGATACATTTCAGCTAAATCAAGCTCTTCAAGCATTCTTTTAATAATTTCAGCTCCCATTTCAGCATGGAAACCTGTATCACCGTAAAGCTCAACAAGTTTTCTGTATTCGTCTTCCACTAATACATCACCTTTGTTTACGGGAGCGTCACCAGGTTCATATACAACGTACGCTTCATAATAAAGTACTCTTTCAAGATCTTTCATTTTAATATCAAGAAGCGTTCCGATTCTACTTGGAAGGTTTGAAACATACCAGATATGCGCTACAGGAGTTACAAGTTCAATGTGACCGAATCTTTCTCTTCTAACTTTAGAAGATGTTACTTTCACCCCACATTTTTCACAAACAATACCTTTATAGCGCATTTTTTTGTATTTACCGCAAAGACACTCATAATCATTTATAGGTCCGAAAATTTTTGCACAGAAAAGCCCGTCTCTTTCTGGTTTTAGAGTTCTATAGTTAATAGTTTCAGGCTTTTTAACTTCACCAAAAGACCAAGAAAGGATCTCTTCCGGAGATGCTATTTTAACTTGAACAGCATCTATGTCTTTTGGTCTGTTCTCTTCATCCCAGTCAAGTTTTACGTACTTAAATTTCTTCATTGTCTTCTTCCTTTTTATAAAACTCTAAATCAAGTCCAAGCGCTCTAAGCTCTTTAGATAATACAAAGAATGTTTCACTAAGTCCTTCAATCGGAACGTTCTCTCCTCTTGTAAGAGCTCTGTAAGCTTTGTTTCTACCTTCAACATCGTCAGATTTGGTTGTAAGCATTTCTTTAAGGTTGTATGCCGCACCGTATGCTTCAAGTGCCCAAACTTCCATTTCCCCGAATCTTTGACCACCGAATAGTGCTTTACCACCTACAGGCTGCTGAGTAATTAAGCTGTATGGTCCTATACTTCTCGCGTGAACTTTGTCATCAACAAGGTGATGAAGTTTTAACATATACATATATCCTACATTTACTCTTTCTTTAATAGGCTCACCCGTTCTTCCGTCATAAAGCTGAGTTTTTCCGTCTTCCGGAATTCTTGCTAGTTCAAACAGCTTTTTAAACTCATCTTCATTTACACCCTCAAATACAGGTGTTGCAAATTTCACACCTTTAGCCCAGTCCTGAGCGTATTTAAGAAGTTCTTCATTTGTAAGTGAATCTAAGAAATCTTTATAATGTTCACCAAAATGTGCAACTTCAACGATTTCTTTCATTTTTTCTCTTAATTTATTTACATAATCAGCCTGTTTTTCTTCTAATATTTTTTGAAGCTGATTACCAAGGTTTTTACCTACAAGTCCAAGATGTACTTCAAGAATTTGTCCGATGTTCATCCTTGAAGGAACCCCCAGAGGGTTTAGTACAACATCTACAGTTCTTCCGTCTTCCATATAAGGCATATCTTCCTGCGGTACGATAATACTTACAATACCTTTGTTACCGTGACGACCCGCCATTTTATCACCGACTTTGATTTTTCTTTTATTGGCAATATAAACTTTAACCATTTTAGCTACGCCGTTTGGCAGAATGTCATCTCTTTCAAGAACTTCAAGTTTTTCATCGTATTCTTTTCTGATATTGTCTTTCTCATTCAGATATTTAGCTTTAATATTTTCAAACTCCTGAACAGTCGCATCGTCAAAATACTCTACTAAACTTAAAAGAAGAAATTTGTTTATATTTACAAGCTCATCTTTTGGAAGTTTTTCTCCCGCTTTATAAGTTTTACCGTTTAGTTCTACATCTTTTGCAAGAGGTTTGTTTGCTAAAAGATTTGCAAGAGCCAAAACTTCTTCTTTATCAATGATGCTTAACTGATTTTTATAAATTTCTTCAATTTTAGCTTTTTCTTCATCATATGCAGCTTTTGCTCTTTCGTCAAGCTCATAACCTTTTTTAGTGTAAACCTTAACGTCTATTACAACACCTTCCATACTTGCAGGTGCATAAAGCGAGCTGTTTACAACATGTCCTGATTTGTCACCGAAGATTGATTTAAGTAGTCTTTCCTCAGGTGTCGGTTTCACATCACCTTTTGGTGAAATTTTACCTACCAGAATCATTCCTGGTTTTACGTATGTACCGATTTTAATAATACCGCTCTCATCAAGATGAGTTAAATATTCAGGTTTAACACCCGGAATATCAGCTGTAATTTCTTCAAGTCCGTGTTTAAGCTCTCTTACTTCACAAACTTCTTCATAAATATGAACCGATGTATAAACATCGTCTTTAATAATTCTTTCGCTTAGAACAATAGCATCCTCGAAGTTATATCCGTTCCAAGGCATAAATGCAACCATAACGTTTTTACCGACACCAAGTTCACCGTTATCCATATTCGGACCGTCGGCAATTACGTCGCCTGCTTTAACTACATCGCCTTCTTTTACGATAGGTCTTTGGTCAAAACATGTGTTTTGATTAGTTCTTAGATATTTTTCAAGTCCGTAATGGTCAATATAAGCACCGTTTTCGTCTTCGCCTAAAATGTAAATATTTTTAGCGTCAACTTTAATTACTTTTCCGCCTCTTTTAGCCTTAACAATTTGCCACGCGTCACGCGCAACGTATTTTTCCATTCCAGTTCCAACCATCGGAGCTTCGCTTCTAAGTAGAGGCACACCCTGACGCTGCATGTTTGACCCCATCAATGCCCTGTTGGCATCGTCATGCTCAAGGAATGGAATAAGTGATGCTCCAACCCCTACAATCATTTTAGGGTTAAGGTCGTAAAGATCAACTTCTTTTTTATCGACAAGGATAATTTCACCGTCTTTTCTCGCTTCAATTAAATCATCAAGAATTTCACCTGTTTCTTCGTCGATTTTAACAGATGCAGGTGCGATTGTTTTTTCTTCTTCCTGAGTTGCTGTCAGATATACCACTTCATCTGTTACACGACCGTCTTTTACTACTCTGTACGGAGCTTCAATAAATCCGAACTCGTTAACTTTTGCATATGTTGAAAGTGTATTAACAAGACCGATATTTTGACCCTCGGGTGTTTCAATCGGACATATTCTTCCGTAGTGGCTCGGATGAACGTCCCTGATTTCAAATCCGGCTCTCTCTCTTGTAACCCCACCTTCACCAAGTGCAGAAAGTCTTCTTTTATGTGCAACTTCACTAAGCGGGTTAGTCTGATCCATGAACTGTGAAAGCTGACCTGTTGCAAAGAAATCAAGTATCGTTGTTGTTACAAGTTTAGTATTAACAAGATCCATTGGTAGCAGATCATTTATATTTGTAACAGTTGTCATTTTGTCTCTGATAGTTTTTTGCATTTTTGCAAGACCGTCTTGCAGTCTGTTCGCCAGAAGCTCACCGATACTTCTAATTCTTCTGTTACCAAGATGATCTCTGTCATCAATCTGACCAACCCCGTTTTTAACTCCAATTAGATATTGAATAGTTTTAATAATATCTTGATAAGTTAAAACAGTTACGTCATCAGGAACGTTTAGGCCCAATTTATGATTCATTTTCATACGACCGACTTTTGTTAAGTCGTATCTTTCAGGATCAAAGAAAAGTTTATCAAACAGTTCTTTTGCTGTTTGAGGTGTTGCAGGTTCACCAGGTCTCATAACTTTGTAAATTCTGATTCTTGCTAAATCGTTTTCGTTTTCAATTCCCTCAACCTGTCTTAAAATTTTAAGTGTTTCGATATCTTGGTGGAAAGCTCTAAGAATTGAATCATCAACACCTTCAGCCAAATCGTTAACAATTTTAAAATCTTCTATCTGTGATTCGAGAATTTTTTTAAGTTTAACTTCATTTAATACTGTTAACGTATCAAACAATACTTCGCCTGTTACCGGATCATAAATAGGCTCAGCTAAATGTCTGTCTATAAGTATTTCAATTGGATATTCGACAAACTCTAATTCCTCTTGAATTTTTTTAAGTTTTCTATCGCTTAGTCTTTTACCTGCCGTTAATATGATATTGCCGTCTGGATCTTTTAAATCATAATCTAGCTTGCCTGCTTGTAAAGCTTTAGTAGGCATTAAAAATTTATTATCACGTATTCTGATATCAATAATTGGATAAAACATTCTAAGAATATCTTCTTTAGAATAATCCATAGCTCTAAGAAGTATTGTTACAGGAACTTTTCTTCTTTTGTTAACTCTTACATATAGAACATCTTTAACATCATATTCAAAATATACCCAGCTTCCCCTGTCAGGAATAATTTGAGCAGAATATAATAGTTTATTTGAATTTTGTGCTTCTTCCTGTTTAAAAATAACACCCGGGCTTCTGTGAAGCTGATTTACGATAACTCTTTCTACTCCATTTATAATAAAACTGGTTCTTTCCGTCATTAAAGGAATATCTCTAATATAAAGAGTTTGTTCTTTAATATCTTTTATACCAATTTTTTCACCTGTTTTTTCATCTCTTTCATGAACGATAAGTCTGATTTTAATTCTAATAGGTATAGAATATGTAAGACCTTTTTCCATACATTCACGAACAGTATACTTCGGTTTTTTAAATTCTATACCGGCATACTCTAGAGTAATTCTGTTTTGGGCATCTGTAATCGGAAACATTGACTTAAAAACTTTATGAATACCACTTTTTTCAGGCTCTTTAAGATTGATAAAATCTTGGAAAGAGTTTTGTTGTAAATGTAGTAAATTCGGAATATCCAATATTTGTGGGATTTTAGAAAAATCTAATCTTAATCTATTGGCTGATTTTAATTGGTTTAACATAGGCTCTCCTGCGCAGAATATTTAGTAGAGATTGTATATATATCAAAATATATAAAAAAAAGCAAGGGGAGAAATTATTTAACTTCTACAGTTGCTCCCGCTTCTTCAAGTTGTTTTTTAATTTCTTCAGCTTCTTCTTTGCTTACAGCTTCTTTAATTGTTGAAGGTGCACCGTCAACGATTTCTTTAGCTTCTTTTAATCCAGCACCAGTAATTTGTCTTACAACTTTAATTACGTTGATTTTTTTAGCACCAGCATCTTTAAGAATTACGTCGAATTCAGTTTTTTCTTCAGCAGCTCCACCAGCAGCTCCACCAGCAGCACCAGCTACAACTGTAGGTTGTGCGCTTACATCAAATTTTTCTTCGAATAATTTTACTAATTCGTTTAATTCTTTAACTGTTAAGTTTTCAATAGTTTCTAAAATTTGTTCAAATGTACAAGCCATAGTAACTCCTCCTATTTATTTTTTATTTTATTCAGATTCTTTTTTTTCAATTAATTTATTTAAAGCCCATGCAAATTTTGCAACAGGAGCTTTCATCATAAATGCAACCATTCCAAGTAATTCGTCTTTTGTTGGAAGTTTGCTTACTTCATCAACATAAGCAGCGTCTTTTACTTCACCTTCAATTACTGCACCTTTAATTTTAAAAGTGTCTTTGTTTGCAGCTGCATGTTTTGTAATTATTTTTGCAAGAGTGATTTGATCTTCACCCCAGATAAAAATATTGTTTTCTTCAAACTCAGCTTCAATACCGTTGTTAGCAAAAGCTATTTTTGCAAGAGTATTTTTAATTATTCTTGCTTTACCTTCAGCTTCTCTAACAGCTTTTCTTAGAGCCTCTAAATCTTTTACAGTCTGACCTTTGAAGTCTGCGTAGAATACGCTAACTTCATTGGTAAATTCTTTTGAGAGCTCTTCTACGATTTGTTTTTTTAATTCTTTTTTCATAAAGCTCCTTTCACTTAGACTCGGCAGGAAATTAAGGGAAATCCCACCTGCTTTCTAAGTCATTTAGACTTAGGCCAAAGCCTTTTTATTTATATTCAGTCAATTCGTTTACGTCTAGTTTTACACTTGGGCTCATTGTTAAACTTAGAGCCGCATTTTGAATGTATCTACCTTTTGCACTTGCAGGTTTCATTTTATTAATTTTTTCAATAAATGCTACTGCATTTTCATATATTTTATCAGCATCGAAACTTGCTTTTCCGATACCTACATGCATATTACCTTTTTTATCAACTCTGAAGTTAACCTGTCCAGCTTTAGCATTTTTAACCGCTTGTGCAACATCCATAGTAACAGTGCCAGTTTTTGGGTTTGGCATAAGCCCTTTAGGCCCAAGGATTTTACCAAATCTACCAAGCTTACCCATCATATCCGGTGTAGTAATTAAAATGTCAAAATCTAGGTTTCCGTTTTGAATCATTTCAAGTACTTCTTCTTCACCAACTATATCAGCACCAGCTTCTTTAGCTTCATCTGCTTTAGCGCCTTTTGCTAATACTGCAACTTTAACATTTTTACCAGTTCCGTGAGGAAGTACTACGCTACCTCTGATCATTTGATCAGCGTGTCTTGGGTCTACACCGAGTTTAAGTGCCAATTCAACTGTTTCGTCAAATTTAGCAGACTTAAGATCTTTTACTTTTTCAGCAGCTTCTTTTAGAGCATATACATCTTTGTCTATTTTTTTAAGAAGCTCTTGATATCTTTTTGAATGTTTTTTTGCCATTTTCTCTCCTACGCAAATTTTTTGCTTCCACGCCAGTGGTATTAATCTACTATTTCAATTCCCATACTTCTTGCACTACCTGCAAGAATTTTCATTGCCTGTTCAATATCGTCAGTGTTTAAGTCTGGTAATTTTTTCTCAGCCACTTCTTTAAGCTGAGCTTTAGTAATTTTTCCAACTTTGTCTTTAAGTGGGTTTGAACTACCTTTTTGAATTCCAGCAGCTTTTTTTAATAAATCAGTTGCCGGTGGTTGTTTAGTGATGAATGTAAAACTTCTGTCACTGAAAACTGTAATTTCAACAGGAATTGTAAAGCCCATCATGTCTTTAGTTTTTTCATTGAAAGCTTTACAGAATTCCATAATGTTAATACCTCTTTGTCCTAACGCTGGACCAACTGGAGGTGATGGATTTGCTTTACCTGCTGGGATTTGAAGTTTTAATACTTCTACTACTTTTTTTGCCATCCCTAATCCTTTATACTATTTTTTCTACTTTAGTGTAATGTATTTCTACAGGAGTGCTTCTACCAAAAATTGTTACATTTAGTTTAAGCATTCCTTTTTCATAATCAAAATCTTCAACTTCTCCTGTGAAGTTTGCAAACGGACCTTCATTAATTCTAACAATCTCACCCTCTTCAAAAGAAACTTTTGGTTTAGGTGCAGATTTAGTTTTTGCTTTTTCGAGTATAAGCTCGATATCTTCTTTTTTTAGAGGAGTTGGTTTTTTAGATTCACCAATGAATCTACCAACTTTTGGAAGAGACTGGATTTTATGCCAAAGTTCAGTATCTAAATCAGCTTCTAAGAAAACATATCCCGGATATATACTTCTTTCAAATATTTTCTTTTTACCGTTTTTGACTTCAATTACTTCTTCAGTCGGAACAATTACTTCACCAATAACGTCTTGAAGATTTAATTCGTTTTTTAAATTTTCAATAGCTTTTTTAACACTAAGCTCACTTCCAGAATATACTTGTAATGCATACCAGTTCATATGTTTCCTTATAATACGGCTTTTAAAATACCGCTCATGATTAAATCAACTAAACTTAAAAATAGCGTAACTACAGTTACAACTACTACTACAGAGATAAATGACTGTTTTATTTCTGTGCTTGTCGGAAAAATTACTTTATCCAACTCATTTTTAGCTGCTTTAATATAGTCCATTAATGTTTTTAATTTACCCATGTTACCTCTTCCAAAAATTGGTTGATGGCAGGGCAGGAGGGACTCGAACCCCCAACAAGCGGTTTTGGAGACCGCCGCTCTACCATTGGAGCTACTGCCCTACACGTGGAGCGGGCGACGAGACTCGAACTCGCGACCCTCAGCTTGGAAGGCTGACGCTCTAGCCAACTGAGCTACGCCCGCTCATTTAGACCTGCTGTACAAGTCTAAATGAAAGGGCAGAAGCCCGAAAATTAAAGTTTAGATTCTTTGTGAACAGTGTGTTTGTTACACCATTTACAGTATTTTCTAACTTCAAATTTTTCTGGATGTGCTCTTTTTTCTTTTGTAGTGTGATAGTTAAATCTTCCACACTCTTGGCATTTTAGATGAATAATTTCTCTCATCTCTGTCCTTTAAAAATAAGGGGAAAACCCTTATTCGATAATTTTAGTTACAACTCCAGCACCTACAGTTCTACCACCTTCTCTGATAGCAAATCTTGTACCTTCTTCAAGTGCGATTGGAGCGATTAGTTCTACAGTTAATTTTACGTTATCACCAGGCATAACCATTTCTACACCTTCTGGAAGAATTACACTTCCAGTTACGTCAGTTGTTCTGATGTAAAATTGTGGTCTGTATCCGTTGAAGAATGGTTTATGTCTACCACCTTCTTCTTTAGTTAATGCGTAAACTTCTGCTTCAAATTTTGTATGAGGTGTAATTGTTCCAGGTTTAGCAAGAACTTGTCCTCTTTCAACTTCGTCTTTTTTGATACCTCTTAGAAGTACACCAACGTTGTCACCAGCCTGAGCTTCGTCCATTTCTTTTCTGAACATTTCAATACCAGTAACTTTTGTAGTTACAGTAGGTTTGAAACCAACGATATCAACATCGTCATTTAATTTAAGAGTACCTCTTTCAATTCTACCTGTAACAACTGTACCCCTACCAGAAATTGAGAATACGTCTTCGATTGGCATTAGGAAATCTTTTTCAGTATCTCTTTCCGGAGTTGGAATATATTCGTCAACAGCTGCCATTAGTTCAAGGATTTTTTCACTCCATTCACCAAGGCTTCCAGCTTTAACTTCTTCAAGTGCTTTAAGTGCTGATCCAGCTACAACTGGAGCATTGTCACCGTCGAAATCATATTCGCTAAGAAGTTCTCTAACTTCCATTTCAACTAATTCTAATAGTTCTTCGTCGTCTACCATATCCATTTTGTTTAGGAATACAACGATTGCCGGAACACCAACCTGTCTTGATAGAAGGATGTGCTCTCTAGTTTGAGGCATAGGACCATCTGTAGCTGCAACAACTAAGATAGCTCCGTCCATCTGAGCAGCACCAGTAATCATGTTTTTAACGTAGTCTGCGTGTCCTGGACAGTCTACGTGTGCGTAGTGTCTGTTTTCAGTTTCATATTCAACGTGTGAAGTATTAATTGTAATACCTCTTTCTTTTTCTTCAGGAGCATTATCGATGTTGTCATAATCTTTCATTTCAGAAAGACCTTTTTGAGCAAGAACACCAGTAATAGCTGCTGTTAAAGTTGTTTTACCGTGGTCAACGTGTCCAATTGTACCAATATTAACGTGTGGTTTGGTTCTTTGGAATTTTTCTTTTGCCATTTTATTCCTCCATTTAAAATTTTTAAAAATTAGCTCTATTAATGAACTCCAACAAGGCCTTGCTGGAGCCCATAGCCGGGATTGAACCGGCGACCTCTTCCTTACCAAGGAAGTGCTCTGCCACTGAGCTATATGGGCAAAAACACTGCTAGCAATGTTTTATAACACAAAACATTAGTAATTTCGGGAGTATATGAGCAGACAACAATTATAAGCAGTTTGCTCAGCTCCCAGTTTGTCATGACTGGAGCGGGCGACGAGACTCGAACTCGCGACCCTCAGCTTGGAAGGCTGACGCTCTAGCCAACTGAGCTACGCCCGCTCAATGGTGGTGGGGGAAGGATTCGAACCTTCGAAGGCAAACGCCAACGGGTTTACAGCCCGTCCCCTTTGGCCACTCGGGAACCCCACCAGTATAACTGGTCAAACGCTGAAATACATGGAGCCGGCGAAGGGACTCGAACCCCCGACCTGCTGATTACAAATCAGCTGCTCTAGCCAACTGAGCTACGCCGGCATCTCCAACTTGTCTTTGTGGACTGAAATTATATGCAAATTGATTTTATATGTCAAGAGTTTTTTATTATTTTTTGCAAAATTAAACTATTTTTTGCTCACAGCATTTCTTAACAGTATAATCTAATAATTTGATTAGAACACTTTTTTTACTCTTTAGTTCCATAAAACATATTTTAGTATTTTTTATTGTAACTAGATAATAACTTTCGTTATGTAATAACTTATTAATTCCAAATACTTCATCATTTTTAATTTTTTTAATTATTTTACTATCTTTAAGTATCACAAGTTCACCATCTATAACGTATAATAAATCGTAATTATCTTCTATAACCTTTTTTTGATCAAATTCTTTAACGGTTATTTTTTTTATTTCTTTATCTATAACATAGTCATCAATATTTTCCAAAAACTTAACCTCTTTTTTTAAGTTTATATATTTATTGTTAGTCAGTGATAATAAAAACTCAATTTCTTCCTCTGTATATTCTGTAAATAAATTCATTCTATTACCTTTAATAGCTCATTTAAATATGAATACCAGTCGCCATTTGAACTTTTACTTGTATCTATGTGTTTTAAATAGTAATTTATAAATGTTTTTGTAGAGAACTCTCCATCAATATTTGACTCTTCAAAAAATTTTTTTATTAAATCAGATTCTGAAGCCTGCAACCATAATAACTTTTCATAATAGTACAACTTTACATTTATAATTTTTTCAAGTTTTTTAAGATGCATTTCCTTGTATTTATTAAATTTCGGTATAAACTGTTTTCTTTCATACTTTTCTAACTCTGACATTTTTTTCTTAACTTCAGAATATTCATCTTTAATTTTAGATATATAGTAAATAGAATCAACATGTTTCTTTTTTAATTTTTTATACTCGGCAAGTTCTTTTTCATCTTTTGGTACTTTTTTAAATCGTTTTAATTTTAATTCTGTGTCCTGTATACTTTTATTGTAACTTTCAATTTCAGTTTTAAGCATTTCGTGGCTGTTTTTTAACTCCTTGTATCTGTCAACTTCCATTAGATAATCATTAACAAACACATACTCGTCATATTCAGTCTTTTTTTTAAATTTTTGGTAATATTTATATAATGAATCGACATCACCATATAATTTAGCCGTCAATCCTCTTAATAAATTATCATCAATTTCAGACAAAAAATTTGTTGCAGTATCAATAAATCTTTTTAATTGAAGATAATTATGTTTAGGAAAAGTGAATCTATGAGTTACTAAAAAATTAAAATGATAGGTATTTATTTTTTCAATTTCCTCAAAATAATGATCGATGAACTCATCAAGTGTCATACCCCCGCCCTTTAAAAAAACAATATTTGTAAGATTATATTACCAAAAAAAAGTACATTTAATTGCAAATGTAATAGTAAAAAATTAAATTGAAAATTAATTTTAGAATAATAGTAAAAAAATAAGTTAAAAATGTAATATAAATGTAAAATTTAAATTACTTGTTAACTTAAATTTTAAAACAATTATAAATGAATCTATTAGATAAATTATTTTTATTAATATATTTTAGAAAAATGATGTTGTAAAGAAAATAAATATAATAAAACAATAAAATCTAAAATATTAATAATGAATAATCAATGAACGAATACTAATCTTACACAATAAGTAGAACAAATTAATTAAAATATGAAGCGTCAAATATTTTATCTATGCATATTTAATAATAAAATAAGTTAGATAACAGGAAAACATAGTAAACGTTAGGTGCCAGACCCATATATAGGTTATTAAAAAGAGTTGATTGAAATGATGAATAGGCAGCTTTAGGACTTACAGTATATACTATAAATCCTAGCGGGGACCTACTTTCCCACACCTGAAAGGTGCAGTATCATCAGCGCTGTAGGGCTTAACTGCCAGGTTCGGAATGGAACTGGGTGTTTCCCCTACGCTTTTCCCACTAGGATTGATACTATATACTGAAAGTTAGCTGTTAAAAGTCTTGTCCATCACCGCAAGTAAAGCCAATCGGGTTATTAGTACTGGTCAGCTCAACCCCTTGCAGGGCTTACACCCCCAGCCTATCAAGCAGGTAGTCTTCCTGCACCCTCATGGGAAGGCTCATCTTGGAGTGGGCTTCCCGCTTAGATGCTTTCAGCGGTTATCCCTTCCGAGCTTGGCTACCCAGCACTGCCCTTGGCAGGACAACTGGTACACCAGTGGCTCGTCCAACCCGGTCCTCTCGTACTAGGGTCAGCTCTCCTCAACCTTCCTACGCCCACGGCAGATAGGGACCGAACTGTCTCACGACGTTCTGAACCCAGCTCGCGTACCGCTTTAAATGGCGAACAGCCATACCCTTGGGACCTGCTCCAGCCCCAGGATGCGATGAGCCGACATCGAGGTGCCAAACCTCCCCGTCGATGTGAGCTCTCGGGGGAGATCAGCCTGTTATCCCCGGGGTACCTTTTATCCTTTGAGCGATGGCCCTTCCACTCAGAACCACCGGATCACTAAGACCGACTTTCGTCTCTGCTCGACCTGTTTGTCTCGCAGTCAGGCTGGCTTGTGCCTTTACACTCTTCTGACGATTTCCAACCGTCATGAGCCAACCTTTGTGAGCCTCCGTTACTCTTTAGGAGGCGACCGCCCCAGTCAAACTACCCGCCAGGCACTGTCCCCCAGCAGGATTACTGCTGCGGGTTAGTAGGCAGGATATCCAAGGGTGGTATCTCAAGGGCG